>SLNI01000088.1 GCA_007133115.1 Thioalkalivibrio sp.
CCGCGCAGCGGATGCAGGTACGCGCTGTGAGCCGCGAGAAACTCCGGCGGCAGAATCCCGGCCCGCAGGAGTTCGCACGGACCCAATACGTCCTGGATGATCCACTCGAACAGCCGCGCACGCTGCGTCAGTCCCTGCTCGAGAACCGCCCATTCTTCGGCATCCAGCAGGTGTGGCACCGCATCCAGCGGCCAGGGTCGCTGGACACCCGCGGGGTCGGAATACACGTGGTAGGTCACGCCCAGTTCATCGACCAGACGTCGGGTCTCCCGGCCGATATCGCGGAGCGACCCGGGCTCGAGTTCGCCCAGTGCCGTCACCAGCGGGACCCAGTGCGGACGCGTGCGGCCGTTGGGCAGCAGCAGTTCGTCCGAGTCACCCGGCGTCGGGGCATACCCCTGGAACGGCTCCAGCGCGGCTGTGGAGGTCTGAGCCTGGGACATCGTCATGGTCGGGAAGGTATCACGGTCTAGGCTCGGGACCCCGGCGAAGATCCAGCGTGTGCGGATACTCGGGGTTCCAGCCCTCCGCGGGAGGCGCCATGGGACCGATACCGCTGCCCTCGGATCGGAACTGGTGGGCGTTCGCCACCGGACCGTTGACGACCGTGTGCGGCGCCAGACGACCCGGCGTATGCCCATAGGGCCAGAAACGGGCCATGCGCCGAGCCTCCGCCTCGTACGCGTTGACCGGGAAGGTTTCGTAGTTGCGCCCCCCAGGGTGCATCACGTGGTAGGTGCAGCCCCCCACCGCGCGCCCATTCCAGGTGTCGATCAGATCGAAGACCAGTGGCGAGTGCACCCCGATGGTCGGATGCAGAGCGGCGGCGGGTTGCCAGGCCCGATAACGCACCCCGGCCACCTTCATACCCTGGGTACGGGTGGATCGCAGCGGCACCCGGCGGCCGTTGCAGGTCAGCACGTAGCGATCCCCCGAGAGTCCCGTCACACGCACCTGCAGGCGTTCCAGCGACGAATCCACGAAGCGCGAGGTTCCGGACTGGGTGACCTCCTCGCCGAGTACGTGCCAGGGCTCGATCGCCATCTTCAGCTCGATCTCGATCTCGCCGATCTGCACGCGGCCGAAGGTCGGAAAGCGGAATTCGAAGAAGGGAGCCAGCCATTCGAGGTCGAACGGGTAGCCATCGCGCTGCAGCTCCTCGACCACTTCACGCAGATCGTTCTCCACATGGTGCGGGAGCAGGAAACGATCGTGCAACGCCGTGCCCCAACGAACGAGCCGGTGCCGGTAGGGCCGACGCCAGAAACGGGCCACGAGCGTCCGCAGCAACAGCATCTGCACCAGACTCATGCGGGCGTGGGGAGGCATCTCGAACGCGCGCAGCTCGAGGATGCCGAGACGACCCGTCGCCGTATCCGGTGAATAGAGCTTGTCGATGCAGAATTCGGCTCGGTGGGTATTGCCGGTGATGTCCACCAGAAGGTTTCGGAACAACCGGTCCACGAGCCACGGTTCGGCACATTCGCCCTCGGGCATCTGCGCCAGTGCAATCTCGAGCTCGTAGAGATTTTCGTGGCGTGCCTCGTCCACGCGCGGCGCCTGCGAAGTCGGGCCGATGAATGTCCCGGAAAACAGGTAGGACAGCCCCGGATGGTGCTGCCAATAGGTCAGCAGCGAACCCAACAGATCGGGCCGACGCAGCAACGGGCTGTCGGCCGGGGTGGCGCCGCCAAGCGTGACGTGGTTGCCGCCCCCCGTCCCCGTGTGCCGCCCGTCGAGCATGAATTTCTCGGTGCCCAGCCGGGTCTGCCGTGCCTCGGCATAAAGCGTGGTGGTGTTTTCCCTGAGCTCTTCCCAGCTTCCGGACGGATGGATGTTGACCTCGATCACGCCCGGGTCCGGCGTTACCATCAGACGCTGCATCCGCGCATCACGGGGCGGTTCGTAGCCCTCGAGCACGACCGGGATCCCCAGCTCTGCCGCCGTGGCCTCAATGCGGTCGAGCAGAAGAAGATAGTCCTCCAGCATCGGCAGCGGCGGCATGAACAGGTGCAGCCTGCCTTTGCGGGCTTCGAACGCCAGCGCCGTGTGCGGGATCTCGATGGTCTCCTCGCGCTTTTCAGGCGGCGGCCGGGACGTTCGGGGAGCAGGCGAAGGGGGCGGAACCACGCCAGACTCGGGTATGAAGGTCGGCAGTGGGCCGGGATCGTCGAAGGGATCCCTGGGTTGCGGCTCGATTTCAACGTCGCGCTTGATCGACCAGGGCAGGCGGTCCAGAGGCAGGCGAAGCCCCAGCGGCGAATCGCCGGGAATCAGCCGCAACCGGCCATCGCGGAAGGGCCAGGGTCCGGTGCTCCAGATGGAATCGTCACGCGCCAGCGGCAACACGAAACCGGCGGGGCGATCGAGACCGTGACTCAGCGTCCGGGCCAGCCGCTGGCGTTCCGTCGACGCCTTGAGATCGGCCTTTTCCGGGTCCAGTCCGAGTGGCAGGTTGTCTTCGGTCCATGCCGCATGGAAAGGATCTTCGAAGGCGGGGATCAGGCTTTCGACCGGCAGTCCCAGCCGGCCGACCAGGGACTCGGCAAAGCGACGGGCATCGTCGAGTTCATGGCCATAGTCACGACTGAAATCGGCGAGCCACTGTGCGTCCCGCCAAACCGGTTCGCCATCCCTGCGCCAGAAGATGCCCAGCGCCCAGCGCGGCAGAGCTTCCCCCGGATACCACTTGCCCTGCCCGAAATGCAGCAACCCTCCTGGCGCGAAGCGCTCGCGCAAACGACGCGCCAGTTCGCGCGACAGCCGGCGCTTGTCCGGTCCATCGGCACGCGTGTTCCACTCGGGGCCTTCCATGTCGTCAATGGACACGAACGTCGGCTCGCCACCCATGGTCAGGCGCACGTCCATCTGTTCGAGCTCGGCATCGATGCGCGTCCCCAACCTGTCGATCGCCTCCCATTGGTCATCGCTGTACGGGCGGGTCACACGAGGATCCTCATGGATCCGCTGCACCCGGTTGTCATGCACGAGGGTCTGTTCGCAAACTTCCGTGTAGCCGGTCACAGGGGCTGCGGAAATCGGATCGGGCGTACAGGCCAGAGGGATATGCCCCTCGCCGGCGAAGAGACCCGAGGTCGGATCGAGGCCCAGCCACCCGGCACCGGGCACATAGACTTCCGCCCAGGCGTGCAGGTCGGTGAAGTCGACCTCCGTGCCGGACGGCCCGTCGAGGGACTTCTCGTCGGCTTTCAGCTGAACCAGGTATCCCGACACGAAACGGGCGGCCAGCCCTTTCTGCCGCAGAATCTGGACCAGCAACCAGGCTGAATCCCGGCACGAACCGATCCGGCGCTGCAGCGTCTCCTCGCAGGACTGGACTCCAGCCTCCATCCGCACGCTATAGGCGATGTCGCGATTCAGGCGTTGGTTGAGTTCAACCAGGAAGTTGACGATGCTCTCGTGACGCTCCGGAACCTGGCTCAACCAGGCCTTCAGCAGCGGTCCACTTTCGGATAGCTCGAGATACGGCACCAGCTCCTTCGCCAGAATTCCGTCGTACACGAACGGATACTTCTCCGCGTAGCTCTCCACGAAGAAGTCGAAGGGGTTGATTACCGTCAACTCGGCCACGAGATCGACATCGATCTGGATGAACGGGACCGCCTCGGGGAAGGTCACCCGCGCCAGCCAGTTTCCGAATGGATCCTGCTGCCAATGGACGAAGTGGGGTTCCGGACCGACCTTCAGCGAATAGCCGAGGATGGGCGTGCGGCTATGCGCGGCAGGCCGCAGCCGGATCAGGTGCGGTGACACTCGCACCCTCCTGTCGAACTCGTACCGGGTATGGTGGATCAGCCCTACACGTATCGCCATGCCCTGCTCTCCGTTGTCGATCGGCGCGTCCGGGGTATGCAAGGACCCCAAACCTGAACGTCCTCAGTTTAGCCGCAACTGGGCCAACCGGTCTGATACGACGTCAAGCAGCCTGGTCCAGGCTGAACCAGGTATCGACGATCGAGACGTGTATTTCCGCAATATCCAGCTGCAGGGTGTCGATGAAGTCGTGCAATCGATCGTCGTGGATCAACTCGTCCACGTCGGCTCCCTGGGCATGCCTGCGTGCCTGCATGATCAGGCGCAGCGGCATTTCGTTGCGCGGCAACCGTTCCACCGCCTCCTGCACGTAGCGCAGCGAGTGCGCCACCGCCCGGGGGAACGGTATGTCCTGCAAAAGGAAACGCACCACATCGACGCCGTTGATCCGCCGTTTCACATGCTGGCGATACATCTGGAAACCACTTTGCGAACGAAGGATGCTGGTCCAGAGCAGACCGTTGTAGGGTTGGGGATCGTCCGGATCGGGATCCCTCTTCAGGAAGCGTATCGCGCCGACATCGATCTGCCGGGAGGTCATGTCCGCACGTTCAAGATTGCGACCAAGACGAACGAAATCGTAGGCAGCATCGTGACTCATGCAGCCAGCGAGCAATCCAGTCAGGGTCTGGCACCGCTGGATGATTTCAGTGAGAAACGGGTAGCGCCCACGCTTGCTGATTCCGCTATCGATATTGTCGCGAGCGTACAGGTACATCTCGTTGACGATTTCCCAGGCTTCTGAGGGCACGAGGTCACGCGTGGTACGCACGTTCTCTCGCGCCGACTTCAACGAACTCAGCACGGAACTCGGATTGTAGAGATCGGCCACGAGAAATTTCACGCAATTGCGCTCGTCCTCGCGCTGGTAATGCTCATCGAAGATGGCGTCGGTCCCGGTGACCGCCACCAGACCCTTCCAGGACAGTTCGATGGTCTTGGGCATATCCAGCGACACGAGCTGGAAGGAGTTGATCATGCGTGCTGTATTCTCGGCGCGTTCGACGTACCGCGCGAGCCAGTAGATGCGTTCCGCCACCCGTGAGAGCATCTCAAGCCTCCTCGTCCACGACCCACGTGTCCTTGCTGCCACCGCCCTGCGATGAATTCACCACCAGCGAACCCTTGCGCATGGCGACTCGCGTGAGCCCCCCGGCAGTCACGTCGGTGCGCACACCCTGCAGGACGAAGGGGCGCAGGTCCAGGTGTCTGGGTTCCAGGCCGTCGTCGCACAGCGTCGGCGCGACAGACAGGCTCAGCGTGGGCTGGGCGATGTAATTGCGTGGATCCTTCTTGATCAACTGCGCGAATTCGCTGCGCTGCTTCTTGGAAGCATGCGGACCCACCAGCATGCCGTAGCCGCCCGACTCGTTCGCGGGCTTCACCACGAGTTCGTCCAGATGCCCCAGCACGTATTCGCGCTCCTTCTCGTTCATGCAGAGATGAGTGGGTACATTGGGAATGATCGGATCCTGGTCCAGGTAAAACTTGATCATCGCGGGGACGAAGGCATAGATCACCTTGTCGTCGGCCACTCCCGAACCCGGCGCATTGGCCATCCCCACATTGCCCTTTCGCCAGGCGCGCATCAGGCCGCGAACTCCGAGCATCGAATCACGGTTGAAGGCTTCCGGGTCCATGAAATCGTCGTCGATCCGACGATAGATCACGTCTACACGTTCCAGGCCATTTATGGTGCGCATGTATACGCAGTCGTCGTCCCCCACGACCAGATCCGCACCCTCGACGAGTTCGGCGCCCATGCGCTGTGCCAGGAACGAGTGTTCGAAGTAGGCCGAGTTGAAGATGCCGGGCGTAAGCACCGCGATCTCCGGGTAATCCTGGGGCCTCGGAGAAATCGACGCCAGCATGTCGAACAGCTGGGTGGGATACTCATCGACCGGAAGAATGCTCGAGTTCTCGAAGACTTCGGGGAAGACTCTCTTGGTGACCTCGCGGTTCTCCAGCATGTAGGAGACCCCGGAAGGGACGCGCAGATTGTCCTCCAGCACGTACAGGGTGCCATCCTTGTCGCGGACCAGGTCGGAACCGCAGATGTGCGCCCAAACGCCGTGCGGAGGGTGGATACCCTTGCACTGATCCCGGAAGTTCTTGGAGTTGGCGAGCACGTACTTCGGCATGACCTTGTTGCGGAAGATCTTCTGCTCGTTGTAGACGTCATCGATGAACATGTTCAGCGCCGTGAGACGCTGGACCAACCCCGCCTGGACCGAGGTCCACTCGCTTTTCGAAATCACCCGGGGAATGATGTCAAAGGGCCAGGCGCGGTCGATGTTCTCGCCCTCGCTGTACACGGTGAAGCTGATCCCCATCTCCAGGATGGCGTGGTCCGCAGCCTGCTTGCGTGCCTGCAATTCCTGATCGTCGAGGGAACTGAGATACTGGGTAAGCTGGCGCGCAGCCGACCGGGGCTTGCCCCGGGCACCGATCAACTCGTCGTAGTACGGCGAAGGGTCATAGGTCTTCCAGTCGATCGACATCGGGGCCTGCCTCCTGCGAACGGGAACCGAATTCCCGTTACTCTAGCCTAATCGACATATCTGCAAGAACCCTGCCCACACTCGGCCTGAAGGCGAGGCCGGCCCCGGCGTTTGTTCATCGTTCGGCCCGCACCACGCCTGCGCGCCATCTGCACCATTTTCAGTCAACGCACGGGTTCAGTGCAGATGATGCATGTGACAGGACACTCGTGGGCCGTGCGGGAAGTTCGGTGCCTATGGAGCACAGCCAGGAGCGCCGGAGCACGTGCAGGAATAGCCACCCTGTCGCAAGCTTGCCCAACGCTGCGCCGGCGCAGCAGGAGCAGCCTAAGTCCGACAGGCTCCTGGCATGCGGATCTCAGATGGATTTGGTGAACTGGATCTGCTTCCAATAGCCGAACAGGCTTGCAGGTTCGATCGCGACGGGCTGACGCCCGGACACCGCAACGAAATGATCCAGTTCCATGTCGGTCCGAAAGCCGACGGCGCGCGATAGCGGCCGCAAGCTGCGTTCCATGCTCCGAAGCAGCCACTGCTGGGATGCGAAGTGATTGACCACCAGGATCTGTCCGCCAGGCCTGCAGACCCGCCACATCTCCGCAAACAGCCGATCCGGATTCGGCACGACCGAAGCCACGTACATGGCGACCACGGCGTCGAAACTCTCGTCCGCGAAACCGAGCTGCTCCGCGTTCATCTCGACCAACCCGGTCACCGCGGGGCAGCAGCCATCGCCCAGCCGGCGATGGGCCACCTGCAGCATTTCACGGCTGACGTCGATGCCCACGACTTCCGAATCCGGGCAATAGTGCGGAAGCGAGATGCCCGTACCCACGCCAACCTCCAGCACACGCTTGCCGGCGGTAGGCGCAAGTGTGTCGAGGGCGAGCCGACGACCCTGTGCGAAGACGCGCCCGAAGATCACGTCATAGTGACGCGCGTAGCGACGATAGCTCTTACGAATGCTGACGAGGTCCACGACGCAAGACTCTAAAATAAAATGCGGGAGTAAAAAAGGATAAAGCCGCCTCGAGGGCGGCTCTATCGCGGCACTCAGGCCGCCTCGACGGCTTTCATGCTGAGCCGGATACGGCCCTGCTTGTCGACTTCAAGAACCTTCACGGTCACGGAATCACCTTCCTTCAGGAAATCGGAGACGTTCTCCACGCGATCGTTGGAGATCTGGGAGATGTGCACGAGTCCGTCGCGGCCTGGGAGAATGGCGACGAAAGCTCCGAAATCCATGATTTTCACGACACGCCCGGTATAGATACGACCCACTTCCACATCCGCAGTCAATTCCTCGATGCGGCGACGTGCTTCCTCGCCAGCAGCCTGGTCGGTCGAAGCGATCTTGACCGAGCCATCGTCGGTGATGTCGATGGAAGTGCCGGTCTCCTCGGTGAGCGCCCGGATGGTCGCACCGCCCTTGCCGATCACGTCCCGGATCTTCTCGGGATTGATCTTGAGCGTGATGAAGCGCGGCGCAAAGGACGACATCTCGGTGCGGTGTGCACTGATCGCGTCGCCCATCCGGCCCAGGATGTGGAGCCGGCCTTCACGGGCCTGCTCGAGGGCCTTCTCCATGATCTCGCGGGTGATCCCGTCGATCTTGATGTCCATCTGCAGCGCGGTGACGCCGTTTGTGGTGCCCGCCACCTTGAAATCCATGTCGCCGAGGTGATCCTCGTCGCCGAGGATGTCCGACAGCACGGCAAACCGGTCCCCTTCCTTGATCAGACCCATCGCGATACCCGCGACCGGGGCCTTGATCGGCACGCCGGCGTCCATCAGCGCAAGACTGGTTCCGCACACGGAGGCCATGGAGCTCGATCCGTTGGACTCAGTGACTTCGGAGACGACGCGAACCACATAGGGGAAACTTTCGGCCTGTGGCATCACGGCTGCCACACCGCGCTTCGCCAGCCGGCCGTGGCCGATTTCGCGCCGCTTCGGCGTACCCACCCTGCCGGTCTCGCCCGTGCTGTACGGGGGAAAATTGTAGTGGAGCATGAACCGTTCGCGACGTTCGCCCTCGATCGCATCGATGACCTGCGCGTCGCGATCCGTGCCCAACGTCGCAACGACCAGCGCCTGAGTCTCGCCGCGCGTGAACAGCGCGGAGCCGTGCGTGCGGGGAAGCACGCCCGTCTGCACAGTGATGGGACGCACCGTGCGAGTGTCCCGGCCGTCGATGCGGGGATTGCCGTCCAGGATGCGGTCGCGCACGATGCGGTACTCGAGATCGTGGAACACGGTCTTCACGACATCGGCCGAGGGCGCGCCTTCGGCGCCGGTCGCAAGCTGCTCGACCACACTGGCACGCAGGCTGTTCAGGCGCTCGGTGCGCGCCTGCTTCTCGGCGATCTGGTAGGCCTCGACCAGAAGGTCACGGGCCACGCCGGACACCTGTTGCTCGGCGCTCTCGTTACCCGCAGGGGCTTTCCAGTCCCAGGCAGGCTTGCCGGCTTCGGAAGCGAGCTCGCGGATCGCCTGGATCGCCGCCTGCATCTGCTCGTGACCGAACATCACCGCGCCCAGCATGACCTCCTCGGAGAGCTCCTTCGCCTCGGATTCGACCATGATCACCGCGTTCTCGGTACCGGCGACCACCAGGTCGAGTTCGGATTCGACCAATTCGCTGGCGGTCGGGTTGAGCAGGTATTCACCGTCCCGGTAGCCGACACGCGCGGCGCCGATCGGACCCGAGAACGGCACACCGGAAATCGCGACCGCCGCCGAGGCGCCGATCAGTGCGGGGATATCCGCGTCCACTTCCGGGTTGACCGACATCACCGTGGCAATGATCTGGGTCTCGTGTGTGAACCCTTCCGGGAACAGTGGGCGCAGCGGGCGATCGATCAGGCGGCAGGTCAGCGTCTCTTTCTCATTCGGCCGACCCTCGCGCTTGAAAAACCCCCCGGGGATCTTTCCGGCAGCGTAGGTCCGTTCCTGGTAATCCACAGTCATCGGGAAGAAGTCGCGGCCGGGGTCGGCCTCCTTGCGCGCCACCAGGGTCACCAACACCACGGTGTCCCCCATATTGACCATGACGGCTCCCGAAGCCTGGCGTGCGATGCCACCGGTTTCGAGGGTGACCGAATGCTTACCGTATTGGAACGTCTTCTTGTGTGACACGCTTACCTTCCCGTTTCTGGATGGACTTACCGGCGCAGACCGAGGCTTTGCACGAGCGTCTGATAACGCTCCTGGTCCCGGCCCTTGAGGTAGCTCAGCAGCTTGCGCCGCTGGTTGACCATCTTCAGCAGACCGCGACGGGAATGATGGTCCTTCTTGTGGCTCTCGAAATGCCCCATAAGGTACTGGATGCGCTTGGTCAGCAACGCGACCTGCACCTCCGGAGAACCGGTGTCCGTGGGGTCACGGCGGTATTCCTCGACGATGGCCGCCTTGGTCTCGGTATTGAATGACATGACGTACTCGACTCCTGAAACGTGAAACCTTGTTGTTTGGTGCCCAGGGCTCTGGCGAAGGCGCGGAATAGTAGCACGGCCGCGCACCGGATTAACAGGAATCCGCGCCGACGAAAAGACGGCGCGGCGCGACCCGGCCATCATCCTGCACTTCGCCGATTCCCAGAAACGTTCCGTCGGGGCCATACACCCGGATCGGACCCTGATGTCGGACGTTGGCGACGAACACCGGCTGACCCTGGTGAAGGAACCGGCTGGCGGCCGCGTCGAGACGCACCTCGGGCCAACCGAGCAGGGCCCGATCGGCCGGCAACAGCCAGGGCTCCAGCGCCTGCGGACCCCCCTCCCCGGCCACGGCTTCCAGTGTTTCCAGTGCCACCATGTCCCGGGCCTCAAAGGCGCCGTGGCCGGTGCGCCGCAGGTCCGCGACCGTGGCTCCGCAACCCAGGGTCCGGCCCAGGTCCTCGACCAGCACCCGAATGTACGTCCCCTTGCTGCAATGCACCTCGAGACGCAGCCGGTCCGGGGCCTCCAGCTCGGCCACCAGCGAGTGGATGGTGACGGTGCGGGCCGGCCGCTCCACCTCGATTCCCTTGCGTGCCAGTGCGTACAGCCGCTCGCCCTGGTGTTTCAGCGCAGAATACATGGGGGGAACCTGCTGGATAACGCCCCGCAGCCCCGCGCAGGCAGCCTCGATCACGTCCGCGGACAACGCCGGCACGGGGCGTGTGTCCAGGACCTCGCCTTCGAGATCGCCGGTCGCCGTCCGGACACCCAGACGTGCGCGGGCGACATAATGCTTGTCGGCATCCAGCAACCACCCCGAAACCTTGGTGGCCTGACCAAAGCACAGCGGCAGCAGGCCGGTCGCCAGCGGATCCAGGCTCCCGGTATGCCCACCCTTGCGCGCAGCCAGAAGATACTTGACCCGCCCGAGGGCCTGGTTGGAACTCAGGCCCGGTGGCTTGTCCAGCAGGATGATCCCATCGACGTCCCGGCGTTCTATCGGCATCGTTGACGGCGGGTCCCGGACTGCCTTGAAGCAGCGATGGTCAGCGGTCGGATTCCGGGTCCGGCGCTTCCGGGGGCGTGCCCTCGGGATGACGCGCCTCGTCTTCCGCAATCGCGGAATCGATCAATGCGGAAATCCGGGCGCCGCGTTCCGGAGTGTCGTCGTAAATGAACCGGAGACTCGGCACACTGCGCAGGCGCAGACGGGCACCCAGCGCGTGGCGCAGATACCCCGCCGCATGGTTCAGCCCCTGCTCGGCTTCGCGCCCCTTCTCTTCCCCGTCCAGCAGGGTAAAGAACACCTTGGCATGCGAAAGGTCACGGCTGACCTCGACGCCGGATAGCGTAAGCATGCCCACCCGAGGGTCCTTGACCTCGAGCCGGATCAGCTCAGCCAGCTCTCGCTGCATCTGATCGCCCACCCGCTCGCTGCGGTGGTAGTCGCGATGAGCCACCATCAGAGGGTCCGGGCGACTTCCACCCGCTGGTAGACCTCGATCTGGTCACCGGGCTTCACGTCATTGTAGTTCTTCACGGCGATGCCGCACTCGGTACCGGTCTTCACCTCGTTCACGTCGTCCTTGAACCGGCGCAGGCTTTCCAGCTCGCCCTCGAAGATCACCACGTTGTTGCGCAGCACGCGGATCGGGTTCCCCCGCTTGACCGCGCCTTCGATGACGAGACAGCCGGCCACGGCACCAAAACTCGAAGCCTTGAACACGTCGCGAACCTCGGCGAGGCCCACGATCTCCTCGCGCATCTCTGGCGACAGCAGTCCGGTCAGCGCCTGCTTCACGTCGTCGATGGCCTCGTAGATCACCGAGTAGTAACGCAGATCGATCTCGTTTTCCGCCGCCAGGCGGCGCGCGCCCGCATCGGCACGCACGTTGAAGGCGATGATGATCGCGCGGCTGGCCATCGCGAGATTGATGTCGGATTCCGAGATGCCACCGACACCCGTGGAAACCACCTTGACCCGTACCTCGTCGGTGGACAGCTTGATCAACGCATCCCGCAGCGCTTCGGCGGAACCCTGCACATCGGTCTTGAGCAGGATGTTCACCGTGGCCGTCTGGCCGTCCTTCATCTGGTTGAAGATGTTCTCCAGCTTGGAGGCCTGCTGCGCCGCAAGCTTGTGCTCGCGCTGACGCGTTTCGCGGTGCGCAGCGACGTCGCGGGCAGTCTTGTCGTCGGCGACCACCTGTACTTCGTCACCGGCGTTCGGAACCCCGGACAGGCCGAGGATCTCAACGGGCATCGAGGGTCCGACCCGCTTCACGGCCGTGCCGGTATCGTCGAACATGGCGCGCACCCGGCCGTATTCCTGACCGCTGAGCAGAATGTCGCCGTGCTCGAGTCGGCCCGCCTGCACCAGAACGGTCGCCACGGGACCACGGCCCTTGTCCAGACGTGATTCGATGACCACGCCTCGGGCCGGGCCTTCGTCGGGCGCCTGGAGTTCCATGACCTCGGCCTGCAGACCGATCGCCTCGAGCAACTCGTCGATGCCCTGTCCGGTGTGCGCCGACACCTGGATGAACTGCGTGTCACCGCCCCAACTCTCTGGAATCACTTCCTGCTGAGCCAGTTCGTTCATCACCCGATCCGGATCGGCGTCCGGCTTGTCGATCTTGTTGACTGCGACCACCAACGGCACCGAACCGGCTTTCGCGTGCTGCACGGCCTCGATGGTCTGGGGCATCACGCCATCGTCGGCGGCCACCACGAGGATCACGATATCGGTAGCCTTGGCGCCGCGTGCGCGCATGGCGGTGAATGCCGCGTGTCCCGGGGTATCCAGAAAGGTGATGCCGCCCTTGGCCGTCTGTACATGGTAGGCGCCAATGTGCTGGGTAATGCCACCGGCCTCGCCCGAGGCCACCTTGGTCTTGCGGATGTAGTCGAGCAGCGAGGTCTTGCCATGGTCGACATGACCCATTACGGTCACCACCGGCGGCCGCGGCTTGGTTTCTCCCTCGGGGCCGGTTTCTACGGTGATTTCATCCTCGATGCTGCGGGGCACCGCAGCCACTCCCCTGTGACCCATTTCCTCGACCACCAGCATCGCGGTGTCCTGATCGATGCTCTGGTTGATGGTCGCCATGACACCCATCCCCATCAGCGACTTGATCAGCTGCGGGGCCTTGATCGCCATCGCCTGTGCAAGTTCGCCCACGGTGATGGTTTCAGGCACTTCCACATCACGAACCACGGGCGCGGTCGGGCGTTCGAAGCCATGCTTGCTGGCCACGGCCGCGGCAGCAGCCGTCTGCGCGACCCGGCTCTTGCCCTTCTCCCGCCGACCACGACGCTCGCCGGCGACATGCAGTTCCTTGCGTCCGGCATCGTCGTCGCGACCGCCACGCCGGCCTTTCTTGCGGGGTGCTTCCGCGGGTTTGGCGGCGCCGTCCTGACGGGCCTTGGCTTCTTTCTCGGCCAACACCCGCTGCGTCTCTTCCTTCTCCAGGCGCGTACGCTCGGCGGCGGCTTTCGCCAATTCCGCCTCGGCTTCCTCGCGCTGCTTGGTCTCCTGTCGCTTCTGGCGATCCTCCTGTTCCTGCTGACGCAGTTCGACCGCCCGGCGTACCGCACCGCGCTCGGCCTCCACCTGCCGGGCCAACTGCTCGGTGCGGCTCAGCGGAGCAGCCCTGACCTTGGCGGCCACCTTGGGTGCGGGCACCTCCTCGACAGCCTCCTCCTCGGGGATCTCCGGTTCGGGCTCCGCCGCGACCACGGGCTCCGGTACCGGCTCCGGGATCGGGGCTTCGGTTTCCTGCGGGGGTTCCGGAACCTCCGGCACCGGCTCCGGCACCGGAGGCGCGACTTCGGCGGGTGGCGCCTCGACAACCTCGGGAACGACCTCGGGCTCGGTTTGCTTGCGTATCACCTGGCGCTTCTTGCGCACCTCGACGCTGACGGTCTTGGTACGCCCCTGGCCGGCGTTGACTTTCAGCGTCTGCGTAGTCGCCCGGCGCTTGAGTGTCATGCGGCCACCCTCACCCGCTTCCCCCGCGCCGTGCGTCTGGCGCAGATGCTCGAGCAGGCGCAGCTTCTCCGCATCCGTCACGCTGGCCGCGGGACCATCCACCTCGACCCCCGCTTCCCTGAGCTGGCCGATAAGGCGGTCTACCGGGGTTCCCACCGATTCCGCGAGCTGCTGTACCGTCATCTGCGACATTGCGCCTCCCTCCTGTCCAATTCTTACCACTTGCATGCCGCGCCCGGGGCCGCGGCGGCCACACCTGCGTTACGCGCCTTCCGCAAACCAGGGGGCCCGGGCCGTCATGATCAACTCGGCGGCCTGTTCCGGATCGATTCCGGTGACCTCGACGACATCGTCCACCGCCTGCTCGGCCAGATCTTCCATGCTGCAGATTCCGTGTGCAGCCAGCTTGTTGGCCAGCGCCAGATTCATGCCGTCCATTCCCAGCAGATCCTCCGCCGGCTGGGCACCTTCCAACTGCTCCTCCGCAGCAATTGCCCGCGTCAGCAGGGCATCGCTCGCCCGCGCGCGCAATTCAGCCACGATATCCGCATCGAACTCCTCGATCGCCAGGAGTTCCTGTTCGTCGACATAGGCCACCTCGTCGAGCGTGGTGAAGCCCTCCTGCACCAGGATGGCGGCCACTTCCTCATCGACATCGAGCGCGTCCATGAACTGCTGCTGCACCTGCTGGGCCTCGGCATCGCTTTTCTCCGCTGCCTGGGCCTCGGTCATCACGTTCAGTTCCCAACCGGTGAGTTGGGAGGCCAGCCGGATGTTCTGGCCGCCGCGACCGATCGCCAGCGACAGCTTATCCTCCGCCACCGCGATATCCATGCTCTGCTTTTCCTCGTCGACCACGATCGCCAACACCTCGGCCGGCGACATCGCGTTGATCACGAACTGGGCCGGATTCTCGTTCCAGACGATGATGTCGATGCGTTCTCCCGCGAGTTCGTTGGATACCGACTGCACCCGCGATCCCCGCATGCCCACGCAGGCTCCGACGGGGTCGAGCCGGGCGTCGTTCGAGCGCACCGCAATCTTGGCACGCATGCCCGGGTCGCGTGCGGCGCCCATGATGTCGATGATGCCCTGCCCCACTTCGGGGACTTCCAGCTTGAACAGCTCGATCAGGAATTCCGGCGCGGTTCGGCTCACGATCAGCTGCGGGCCTCGGGCCTCGGGCCGAATCTCGCGCAGATAGCCGCGCAACCGGTCATTGTTGCGCACGGATTCTCGGGGAACCATGTGCTCACGCGGAACCAGCGCTTCGGCATTGTTTCCCAGGTCGAGGTAGACACCATTGCGATCGGTCCGCTTCACGATCCCCATGACGAGGCCGCCGACACGGGGCTGGTACTCCTCGATCACCTTGGCGCGCTCCGCCTCCCGCACTTTCTGTACGATCACCTGTTTGGCCGTCTGCGCGGCGATGCGACCGAAATCCGCAGCCGGAATCGACTCCTCGATGACTTCGCCCACCTCGATTTCCGGGAGCTTCTGGCGCGCGTAGGAGAGCAGGATCTGGTGGTCCGGGGACTCGAACTCCGGGTCCTCGTCGTCCAGCACCGTCCAGCGACGGAAACCGTCGTAATCCCCGGTCATGCGGTCGATCTTGACCCGCACGTCCATCTTGCCGCCATGGCGCTTGCGCGTGGCCATGGCCAACGCAGACTCCAGCGCCTCGAAGATAACGTTTTTGTCCACGCCCTTCTCGTTCGAGACGGCGTCGACAACCAACAGGATCTCCTTGTTCATGCGATATCTCTCCAAAGCATCGACGCCATGCGCCGATCATTCATCAACGGCCGGGTTCGATCGGATCCAGAACCCGCGCCCTGGCGATCGCCCCGAACGGCAGTTCGTAGGCCACCCCGTCCACCTCGATTTCGATGCCGTACTCGGAAACCGATACCAGCCGACCCCGAAAATTGCGCCTTCCGTGCTCCGGCCAGGACAGGCGTACCTTCAGGTCGGAATGCAGATAACGGCGGTACTGCTCTTCGGTGAACAGTGGGCGCTCGATTCCCGGACTCGAGACTTCCAGCGTGTAGTCACCGCGGATCGCTTCCTCGACGTCCAGCACCGCACCGACCTGCTCACTCACCGCGCCGCAGTTGTCCACGGTGATCCCGTCCGGGTGGTCGATGTACAGGCGCAACAAAACCGGGGTCGATCCCGACTCGTACTCGACCCCCCACAGCTCGAAACCCAGCCCACGCACCGCGGGTTCGAGCAATTTCCAGAGTTGTTCCGACTTGTCCAACGAAATTCACCCCACGGGACCCGACACCTGCATCCCGTCCATAACCCGCTGCGGGACAGCAACAAAAAAGGGGCGTCAAACGCCCCATTCCCGGCCGGCCCGGCATGCGCACACGACTGGCCCGGGTTCGCTCACGGACCCGCCACCGCGGATCGCGCGAACCTAACAATTAAGGCCCCAATCGGGGCCTTAAGGCATTTGGTAGCGGGGGCAGGATTTGAACCTGCGACCTTCGGGTTATGAGCCCGACGAGCTGCCAGACTGCTCCACCCCGCATCCGAGGAGCGGGACTATAGCAAAGCCGTTTCCGGCCCACAAGGGCAAGGCCCATCAAAAGACCATCAACCCGCGACTGCGTAGTGGGTCAGCGTGAGCAGCAGGCCGGGGAAGATCCCCAGAAACAGCACCGCCAAACCGTTCAGACTGAGCGCGGTGGCAAACGCTCCACCTCGGTTGATCGCTGGCTGCTCTTCTATCGGGGGAGCATCGAAGAACATCAGTTTCACGACCCGCAGGTAGTAGAACGCGCCGATGATGGAGAAGATCACCGCGTACACGCCGAGCCAGACATGACCGGCACCAATCGCCGCCTGAATCACCGCGAGTTTGGCGAAGAACCCGACGGTGGGGGGCACACCCGCCATCGAGAACAGCAGAAGCAGCATCATGAACGCGAACCATGGACTGCGCTGCCCCAGCCCCCGGAAATCATCCAGCTGGTCGGCCTCGAAGCCGCGACCCGACAGCAGGATGATCATTCCGAAACCGCCGGCAGCCGTCAGCGCGTAGACGATGATGTAGAACATCGCCGAGGCATAGCCGGTCTCGGTTCCGGCCAGGATGCCCATGAACAGGAACCCGACGTGAGCGATGGTCGAGTAGGCGAACATGCGCTTCAGACTGGTCTGGGCAATCGCGATCACGTTGCCGACCGCAAGCGACAACACGGCCAGCACCATGAGCATGTCGCCCCAGTCCCCGTGCAGCGGCCCGAGCCCTTCCACCAGAAGGCGCATGAGCAACGCGAAGCCGGCGATCTTCGGAGCCGTGGCAATGAACAGCGTGACGGCCGTGGGCGCGCCGTCGTAGACGTCGGGCACCCACATGTGGAAGGGCACGGCGCCCAGCTTGAAGGCCAGGGCCACGACCACGAAGACCAGGCCGAATACCAGAGGCACGTTCATGCCTTCGTCCGCGGCCTGCAGTGCCGCGGCCACGGTCGCGATGTCCAGACTCCCGGTCATGCCGTAGATCATCGAAAGCCCGTACAGCAGCAGACCCGAGGCCAGCGCACCCAGAACGAAATACTTCATCGCGGCCTCAGAGGCCCGTGCCGAGTCGCGCCAGAAGGCCACCAGCGCGTAGGACACCAGCGCCAGCAACTCCAGGCCCAGATACAGCGTGAGGAAGTTGTGTGCGGAGATCATCACCATCATGCCGAGCACGCCGAACAGCCCGAGCACGTAGAACTCGCCCTTGTAGATGTCGCGCTCCATCAGGTAAGGCCGCGCATACAGGAACACGAGGAAGCTCACCAGGTACACGGCGAGCTTCAGCACGTCGCTGATCGGATCCGCGACGAAGGTGCCGTGGAAGGTGATCTGGGTTTCGGGGCCCGCGAGCCACAGAGTCAGGCCCGCGGCCACCACCAGCGTCGCCTGCACCAGACCGTAGGTGATATCGCGGCGGGTGTCCGGGAGAAACACGTCGATCACGAGGATCAGGCACGCCATACCCAGCACGAACATCTCGGGCAGCGCAGGCAGGAAGGCAGGAATCTCGAAATTCATGTCAGGTCCTGTATCAGAGCGCAGGCAGCTTCGACTGAGCGATGTGGGCCACGAGATGATCGATGGTGGCGTTCATCACGTCGAGCAGCGGAGCGGGCCAGATGCCGAGCAGCAGAACGAAGAACGCCAGCACGCCCATCACCAGGAACTCGCGGGGAGTGAGGTCCTTCAAACCGGCAACGTTGTCATTTCCGATCTCGCCGAAGATCACCCGCTTCACCAGCCACAGCGTGTAGCCAGCGGCCAGGATCAGCGTAGTGGCCGCCAGGAAGGCCAGCCAGAAATTCGCGCGGAAAGCCGCAAGGATGACCATGAACTCCCCGACGAAGCCGGAAGTGCCGGGCAGACCGGTGTTGGCCATCGCAAAGAGCACGAAGAACGCCGCGAACCAGGGCATGGTGTTCACTACGCCGCCATAGTCGGCGATGTTGCGACTGTGCAGACGGTCGTAAAGGACCCCGACCGCAAGGAACATGGCTGCGGAAATGAAGCCGTGCGAGATCATCTGCACCATGCCGCCGGCGATGCCGAGCGAGGCTCCGTCCCAGTCGCCGGTATTGCGGAAGATCATGAAGGCGATGAAGAAGCCGAGGGTCACGAAACCCATGTGCGCGATCGAGGAATAGGCGATCAGCTTTTTCATGTCGCTCTGGATCAACGCGACCAGACCGATGTAGACCACGGCGATCAGTGACAGCGTGATCATCAGGACGTCCAGAACGGCCGCTGCGTCCGGAGTGATGGGCAGGCTGAAGCGCAGGAAACCGTATCCGCCGATCTTCAGCATGATCGCCGCCAGAATCACCGACCCCCCGGTCGGAGCCTCGACGTGGGCGTCCGGCAGCCAGGTGTGCACCGGGAACATCGGGATCTTCACCGCGAAGGCTGCGAGAAACGCGAGGAAGATCAGGATCTGGGCCGTCATCGGCAATGGCAGATGGTGAAAATCGAGAATCGCGAAGCTGCCGGACTGCAGGTACATGTAGATCAGCGCGATCAGCATGAACACCGAGCCGAGGAAGGTGTACAGGAAGAACTTGATGGTCGCATAGACCCGGCGTGGGCCGCCCCAGACCCCGATCACGATGAACATCGGGATCAGCATCGCCTCGAAGAACACATAGAACAGCACGGCGTCCAGGGCCGAGAACATGCCGATCATCAACCCCTGCATGATCAGGAAAGCGGCGAGGTAGTAGGCCAGCCGATCCTTGACCGAATCGCGCGCCGCTATCGCCACCAGCACGGTCGTCAGGGTGGTCAGCAGGATCAGGGGCATCGAGATGCCATCCACGCCGAGGTGATAGTTGACGTTGAACGCCGCGATCCAGGATGTGAATTCCTGGAACTGCATCTCGGGGGTGCCGCGCTCGAAGCCGATCCACAACCACAGGCTCGCGAGGAACGTGGCGCCGGCCACGGCCAAACCGAGGCGCCAGGCGACATCCGGCGCATCACGTCCGGCGGCAAGCGTCAGGAACCCGCCCAGGATCGGCAGCCAGATCAGCAGACTCAGAATGGGCCAGTCAGCAAACATCGTCATTCCTTGATTGAGCCGGACCGGGAGCACATCGCCAGCCCGCAAAAAGCAGCGCCGCAGCGGCACCCGACCCCACCGAGCACCCCGGCGCCACGGGGACGCCCCGGAGGCAGCGCAGCCTGGATGTCACGGCAGTCATTCAGATCACGAAGGCGAAGATCAGGACCAGCAGGCCGATGATCATCACGAAGGCGTAGTGGTAGAGGAAACCGGTCTGGATTCCGCGAACATGGGATGCGATCCAGCCGACCGAGCGAGCCGTCCCGTTGACCAGCAGCCCGTCGATGACCATCGCATCCCCATACCGCCACAACCAGCGTCCCAGTCCCCGCGACCCGGCGGCAAAGACCCGATCGTTGAAGGTGTCGAATCCGTATTTCTCTTCCAGGATGCGCACCCCGAACCGCAGCCGCCTGGCGATCAGTGGCGGCAGGTCGGGGCGTTTGATGTACAGGAACCAGGCCGTGGCCAGGCCTGCCATCGCGAGCCAGAAGGCCGGCAGCATCAGCCCATGCAGCACGAAGGCCAGCACGCCGGTGTAGCTCTCGCCTTTGATGCCCAGGACATCGTGCTCTTCCAGCACAAACAGACTGTCCGAGAAGAAGTCACCGAACAGCATCGGACCGATGAAATAGCCCGCCACCACCGACGGGATCGCCAGCAGGATCAGCGGCAGGGTCACCACCCACGGCGATTCCTTCGGGCGCAGCGGTCCGTGATCGTGGTGATGTTCTCCCTCGTGCTCATCGTGATGTTCGTCGCCGTGGTCCGGCATGTACTTGTGCGCCTGGTCGTAACGTTCCTCACCGTGAAACACGAGGAAAAACATGCGGAACGTGTACAGCGCGGTCACGAACACCCCAAGCAGCACCAGCCAGTAAGCGAAGGTCGCCCCGGGAGTCTGCGAATACCCGACCGCCTCGATGATCGCGTCCTTGGAGAAGAAGCCGGAGAAGAACGGGAAGCCGATCAGGGCGAGGGAGCCGATCAGCGCGGTCGCATAGGTGACGGGCATGTACCGGCGCAGCCCCCCCATCGCGCGCATGTCCTGCAGGTGGTGCATTGCAATGATCACCGAACCCGCGGCCAGGAACAGCAGCGCCTTGAAGAAGGCGTGGGTCATCAGGTGGAACAGGCCGGCCGCGTAGGCCGAGGCACCCAGCGCCACGGTCATGTAGCCAAGCTGCGACAGCGTCGAGTACGCCACCACCCGCTTGATGTCGTTCTGCACCAGGCCGATCAGGCCCATGAAGAAGGCCGTGATCGCGCCGATCACCAGAATGAAGCTCAGCGCCACCACCGAGTACTCGTACAGCGGCGACATGCGCGCCACCATGAAGATGCCGGCGGTGACCATGGTCGCGGCGTGGATCAGCGCGGAGATCGGCGTCGGGCCTTCCATCGAATCGGGAAGCCAGACGTGCAGCGGGACCTGGGCCGATTTGCCCATCGCGCCGATGAACAGGAAGATCAGCGCGACGTCGAGCAGCCCGAAGGTGCCGCCCGGCCAGAGGGTGATGGTGGCATCGCGGATACCCTCGGCCTCGGCGAAGACCTCGGTGTAGTTCAGGCTGCCGGCGTAGAACACCAGCGTCGCGATGCCGATCAGGAAGCCGAAGTCCCCGACCCGGTTCACAATGAAGGCCTTCATGTTCGCGTAGATCGCGGTCGGCCGCTTGTACCAGAAGCCGATCAGCAGGTAGGAGACCAGGCCCACCGCCTCCCAGCCGAAGAACAGCTGCAGGAAGTTGTTCGCCA
>SLNI01000001.1 GCA_007133115.1 Thioalkalivibrio sp.
GCAACGCACCCATGTAGATGGCGGTCACGATGAACAGGCTGGACCAGAGGAACAGCGCGATCTCGCCCGGAATCACCCGTTCGAGGAGCCAGATGCCCATGGCCAGCAGTCCGACCCCGAATACCGCCTTGACGGCATCCATCCAGGGTCCGGCCTTGGGCAGGATCTTGCCGGCTGAGGTGCCGATCACCAGCAACGGCGCCCCCATGCCCATGCTCAATGAGAACAGCGCGAGGCCCCCGAGGAAGGCATCACCCGTCTGACTGATGTAAAGCAGGGCGCCGACCAGCGGCGCGGTTACGCAGGGGCCGACGATCAGCGCGGCGAGGAAGCCCATGATCGCGGCACCGACCAAAGTGCCGCCTTCCTGCTTGTTACTGATGTTCGCCAGTCTGCTCTGGATTCCGGACGGCATCTGCAGTTCGTAGAAGCCGAACATGGACATCGCGAGCGCAATGAACACGAGCACGAAGCCGCCGATGATCCAGGGGTTCTGGAAGGCGGCCTGCAGGTTGGCGCCGGCGAGTCCTGCGAACACGCCCGCGAGGGTGTAGGTGAAGGCCATCGCCAGCACGAACGCCAGCGAGATGAAGAAGGCCTTGCGCGTGGTCAGGTCCTTCTGCCCCACAATGATGTTCGAGAGGATCGGGATCATCGGGAACACGCAGGGGGTGAAGGTCAGCAGCAGGCCGAAGCCGAAGAACGCCAGCGCCACCAGCCAGATGCGGCCATCGGCGAGCTGGGCGGCAATGCGGTCCTGCTCGGTGACCGGACCGTCATCGGCGGCGGTGCGCGCGGTTCCGGTGGGTGGCAGTTCCGTGGCTTCTTCGGCGAGCGAGGGCGCGAAGGTTACGGCCACGTCCTGGGTCAATGGCGGGTAGCATACGCCGAGGTCCGCACACCCCTGGTAGTCGACCGCGAGCACGATTTCGGCAGCGTCGTCGGCGCTGCGCAATACCGGGACCAGGATCTCGACATGGCCGCGGTACGTTTCGGTTTCCCCGAAGAATTCATCGACGATGAGGGTGCCGTCCGGGGGGTTCACAGGCCCCAGCGAAACCCCTTCGCCCTCTGCGATGCGGACGCCGATTTTGTCCCGATACAGGTAGTAGCCGTCGGCGATGTCGAAGCGCAGGATGACCGCGTTCTGGCTGATGGCCCGCGCGCTCGCGGCGAAAGCCACCTCGGGGTCCAGCAGGTCGTCGTCGTTGGCCGGTCCGCCTGCCAGCGCCGCGAGTGCGTCGAGCGCGGCGCGCCCGGAGGTCCGGGATCCGGTGCGGGCCTCCGGCAGAGCCGGCAGCGTCAGACTCACGGTCTGAAAATGTGGGGGATAGCAGACGCCAAGGTCCGCGCAGCCCTGGGAGCGCGCTGTCAATTCGATGTCGGTATTGGCTGCCGCGAGGATCGGCAACACGACTTCGACCCGGTCCCGGTAGGTTTCGACACGTCCGAAGAACTCGTCTTCCTTCACCGTGCCGTCGGGTATCCGGGGCTCGCCCAGCTCCAGACCATCCGATTCGGGCGTGAACCGGAACTGCTCCCGGTACATGTAATAGCCCTCGGCGATGGTCCAGGTCATGCGCAGGGTGTTGGCATCGACAACCTCGCCGTTCAGGGCGAAGGCGTCATCCGGATCGAGGAGCTCGTCGTCGCCGAACATTGCGGTGGCCACCAGCGGTAGCAGCGCCAGCATGAACAACAGGTGGGAGAGCTTTCGCCAAACGGTCATTGCGTACATTCTCGGATCCAGTTCAGGTAGTCGGGCAGCCCCTGGGTGATGGGCAGGGCTGCGATTTCAGGGGTCTGGTACGGGTGGCGCTTCAGCAACCAGGCTTCCAGCGCGGCATAGCCTGCCGTGGTGGTCTTGATCAGAAGGGTGTGTTCCTGGGCGGTCTCGATGCGCTCCTGCCAACGGTACACCGATTGCCCGGCGGGCAATACGTGCACGCAGGCCGCCAGCCGTTCTTCGACCAGGCCACGCGCCAGCGTGGCGGCGCGCTCGCCGTCGTCGATTGTGGTCCACACCAGGAGCGTACCTGATGGTGGCCGTTGTTCAAGGGAATCCGTGGTCACGGTGTCGACGCGGGATCCGGAAGAAGGATGTCCGCGGGTTCGCCGGCCCGGAGTTCGATCGACTCGGGTGGCGAGAACTCGACGCTCAGCCGATACCCGGATCCGAAACCGATGTCCTCCGGTTCCCAGCCGATCGCGCGTATCGTGCCCGGCAGAGTCTGTCCCTGCACCCGAACCGAGGCCGATTGACCTGGGCGCAGCCTGGCGGCGACGGCGGCGTCGACGGTCGTGTCGGCGCGCATGGGATCGGTGCCGCCCAGGGTGACGAGAATCGGTGGTGACAAGGCGGGGCTCACCGCCTCGCCTACCGTGACACCAACGCTGAGGACGCGGGACGAAACCGGCGCGCGTATGTGGCTGTCGTCCAGGTCAATGCGTGTCCGGTCTAGGTCGGCCTGTGCCCGAGCCCGTTGCGAGGCGGCCATGGCCCGCTGGATTCTTGCGAGCTCTACTTCGCGTATCGGGACGAGCGTGCGGTCGTAGAGCTCTTCGGCGCGGGTAACCTCCCGGTCCGCTTCACCGAGTTCGAGCCGGAGTCTCTCGACTTCCGCCTCGGCGGCACGGACCTCCGCCTTCAGGCGTCGTAGATCCAGGGTAATCAGGACGTCTCCGGTGTCCACACGGTCGCCGGGGCGCACGGCAATCTCACGCACCACGCCGGTGACGGGCGTCGAAAGGACGTGGCGTTGTCCCCAATCGATGCGCGCCTGCAGGTCCTCGGCATGGAGGGACGGACCCGCGGTCGTTCCCAGGAGCAGGAAGGAAGCAAGGAGGAAACTGCGGGTTTGGCCCATGGGATTCGGCTCCATCAGGGATCGGGTGGGAATGCACTCAGCGAGGAATCGCCCACCAGCAGCGCGAGGCGCTCGAACGCGAGAGCGAGCGCATACTCGGTTTCGGCCTCGAAATGGGCGGCGGCGCTTTGCTGCACCATCGAATCCCCCAGATCGGCCCGTTCCTCCATATCGTAGAGTGCGCGCGCCCGGTCGATGTAGAGCTCCCGGAAATCCAGGCGCGCGAGGGCTTCGTCACGCTGAATCAGCAGCGCTTCGATCTCGAAAAAGAGCGTGCGCAGGGCGCCACGGGTTTCGCTCATCGCTTGTGCCAGTTCGGCCTCGGCGAGATGCCTTTCGGCTGTGGCAAGGCCAACGGCCGCATTCCGTTGCCGTCCCTGGTAAATGGGGATCTCCAGAATCAGGCTGGCTGCGGCAGGGTTGCGGTCGCCGCCGAATTCACGTTCCCAGGCACCGAATTGCACCTCGGCGCTCAGACGTGGGCGGTTCAGGGCGCGCGCTGCTTGGGTGCGGTGCCGTTCGACCTCGACCTGAGCCCGTCGGATGGCAATCTCCGGGCTCTGCTCCGTGATTCTGGACATGAGCTCGTCAAGGGCTGGCAACTGCGGCAACGCGAGCGGCAATGCCGGCCCCAGGACCTGCGCCGGTGGTTGCTGCGGTCGATTCAGGACTTCGGCCAGTTCCGCACGGGTCCGGCGTTGTTCCTGAAGCGCGCGCAGACGGGCGCCGCGCGCCGTCTGATACCGGGCTTCCAGATCGAAGAGATCGATGTCGGAGACCTGCCCCAGTTCGTTGCGGTCGCGCGCCCGGTTCAGGCTCACGTAAGCGGAGGCCATCGCCTCGGTGTCCCGGGTGAAGGCAAGATCCGCGAGGGTGACATCGAGGAAGTGCTGCATGACATCGAGTCGATGCCGGGCCTGCGTGAGTTCCTCGTCGGCTCGGGTGGCTTCGGATTCCCGACGGCTCGCGGCGACGGTGCTCCGGGTGCGGCCGAAATCACTGACGAGCTTGCGGGCAAACAGCTGCGCGCGGGAGTCGTTGCTGCCCGGCAAGGGCGCCAGCTCGTTGGGCTCGATCCAGCGGGCCTCAAGGCGCGCTTCGATGCTGAGGTCCCCGAGCGCCTCTACCGATTCCAGTTCACGTTCGGAGCGTTCGCGTTTGGCCTGGGCGCGCAGCAGCGCGGGATGGGCGCGATCGATGTGCGCCAGGGCGCTCTCGATGCGTAGCGGCTGAGGCAGGGGTTCGCGCGCGGCATCCTCGGCATGCACGGGGCTGGTGGCCAGGACAAGCAGGGCGACAGCGGCAAGCGCCGGCAAGGCGTTTACAGGCACTCCCACCTTCCGGACCTACTGCGCTTCGCGCTTGAAGCGCGTGAAGTTCATGTCCCGGAAGTGGCCTTCCGCCACGAACTCCCCAAGCTGAAGGAATTCGCGAGCGTCGCGCGTAGCGCCAGTGAACCGGGCGATGGGTTCGCCGTCGAGGTTGAAGAACTGGAAAACAGGCGTGGCCCGGACCCGGTTTTCACGAAATGCGAAATCGCTCTGCTTCAGGGTATTGCCCTGAAAATCCGTGACTTCAATGTCGCCTTCGACATCCACGCTGAAGATGGCGAAGTGCTCCCGAAAATAGTCCTGCACTTCGGGTTGATTCAGCACCTGCTGCTTCATGCGGTGACAGAACGGGCATTCGTCCATCTCGAAAAAGATCAGGATCGCCTTCTTGCCGTCTGCGCGCGCATCTTCCAGATCCTCCTGGAAATCACCGAAGGTGGGCTGGAAGAAATGCGTGTAGGGGTCACGTGGATCGGCCGCTCCCAGGAGGGTAACGGGTGCCAGCAGCAGCGCTGCGAGGCCCCATTGGCGAAGAATACGTACGACCTCGAAAGGCATGTGCCGCTCCTGCGTGGCTGGGTGGTGAACGTTAGTTTAGACGTCTTTGGTTATCTGAAAATTCCTGTTCGTGCCACCTATGGCTCGACAGGGCCGGGGGGCGGGTGTTGGAATACAACGATTACTGAAGGAGTTCGTCATGCTGCGTCCCTTCCTGCCTTTGATCGTATTCGTCGCCGTCGTCCTGCTGGAAATCTTCGGGTTTGCGTGGGTGGGCGACGCGGTGGGCGCTTTGACGACTGTCGCGTTGGTGGTGGTCACCGCAGTCCTGGGCTTGTGGATCTTTCGCCTCCAGGGGGTGGCTCACTGGCAGCGCATGCAGCACATGCTGCGTCAGGGAGAGCTTCCGGCAAAGGAGTTGCTGGAAGGCTGGCTGTTGATGTTGGCCGCGGTTCTGCTCCTCGTCCCCGGGTTTTTCTCCGATGCGCTGGGTTTCGGACTCCTGGTGCCCCCCCTGCGCTCGGCCGTGGCCCGCTGGCTTCTGGCCCGGGGTTCGCTTTGGGCTTCCGTCGCGCAACGTTCGTCCGGACACCAGGGCGAGACCATCGAAGGCGAGTTTCGTCAGAGAGAAGACCCTCCGGAACGGTTGGACGATCGCCGCGACCCCTGAGCCCCAATCGAGGCGGCGGCCCTTGACAGAGGCTCGTTTACGCCTATCATTGGCACTCGTTCGGGTCGGGTGCTAACAGTGCCCCGCCGAATCCCCTTATCCACCCATCCAGAACATCGGACTTAAGGAGTTCGCACCATGAATCTGCGGCCTTTGCATGATCGCGTGATCGTAAAGCGTATGGAAGAACAGCGTACCTCTCCTGGAGGCATCGTGATCCCGGATACCGCTGCGGAGAAGCCGATTCGCGGCGAAATTCTCGCCGTGGGCAACGGCAAGATTCTCGACAGTGGCGAAGTACGCTCGCTGGACGTGAAGGTCGGTGACACCGTGCTGTTTGGCAAGTATTCCGGAACCGAAGTGAAGGTCGATGGCCAGGATCTTCTGGTTATGCGTGAAGACGACATCATGGCGGTGATCGAGGGCTGACGCCCTGAACGACCCGGTTACCCTTTCATTGTTTCAGGAGAGAATTTCCTTATGAGTGCAAAAGAAGTCCGCTTCGGCAACGACGCCCGTGCCCGGATGGTGCGTGGCATCAATATCCTTGCCAACGCCGTGAAGGTCACCCTGGGCCCGAAGGGTCGTAACGTGGTTCTGGACAAGGCTTTCGGGGCCCCCACCGTGACCAAGGACGGTGTGTCCGTAGCCAAGGAGATCGAACTCGAGGACAAGTTCGAGAACATGGGTGCGCAGATGGTCAAAGAGGTTTCCTCCCAGACCTCCGACGTTGCCGGCGACGGCACCACCACCGCCACCCTGCTGGCCCAGGCGATCGTGCGTGAAGGCATGAAGTCAGTCACCGCTGGCATGAACCCGATGGATCTCAAGCGCGGCATCGACAAGGCGGTGGTCGCCGCGGTCGAGGAGTTGAAGGCGCTCTCCAAGCCGTGCACCGACAGCAAGGCGATCGCCCAGGTGGGCACCATCTCCGCGAACGCCGACGAGTCGATCGGCGAGATCATCGCCAACGCGATGGAGAAGGTCGGGAAGGAAGGCGTGATCAC
>SLNI01000117.1 GCA_007133115.1 Thioalkalivibrio sp.
CAACGTGAAGATGACGGTGTCGCTGATCAGTCCGATTGCGATGGAGGACGGCCTGCGCTTTGCGATTCGCGAAGGCGGTCGTACCGTCGGGGCCGGCGTCGTCGCCAAGATCATCGAGTGAGCAAAATGGCAAATCAGCGTATCAGAATTCGTCTCAAGGCCTTCGATCATCGTTTGATCGATCGTTCCGCCGCGGAAATCGTCGAGACCGCGAAGCGCACTGGCGCCCGGGTCAAGGGTCCGATTCCGCTTCCGACCAAGCGTGAACTCTACACCGTGCTCATTTCGCCGCACGTGAACAAGGACGCGCGTGATCAGTACGAGTTGCGGACGCACAAGCGCCTGATGGACATCCTCGACCCGACGGACAAGACCGTCGATGCGCTGATGAAGCTGGATCTCGCTGCCGGGGTCAACGTGCAAATCAGGCTTAACTAGCGGCAATTTTTCTGTCATACTTACTGGCTTTCCGTGGCCCGGCGGGTTTACCAGCCGCCGGGCCACGGCGTTAGGGCGCCCAGAGGCGCTCATGAATCAGGAAGGGGTTAGCAATGTCTCTTGGACTCATCGGTCGCAAGCTCGGGATGACACGCGTCTTCACCGAAGATGGCGCCTCCCTGCCGGTCACGGTGGTTGAGGTTGGCCAGAACCGTGTCGTGCAGGTCAAGCGGGCCGAGCGCGAAGGCTACGCCGCGGTTCAGGTCACGGCCGGCGAACGCAAGCCCTCGCGCGTGGCGAAGCCCGCCGCAGGTCATTTTGCGAAGGCCGCGGTTGAGCCGGGTCGCGGCCTATGGGAATTCCGCGTGGACGCGGACCAGCTGGACGGCATGGCACCTGGCGATGAGCTTGGCGCGGCGCTTTTCAGCGAGGGCCAGATCGTCGACGTGACCGCGCGCAGTAAGGGCAAGGGCTTTCAAGGGGTGATCAAGCGCCACAACTTCCACATGCAGGATGCGACGCATGGCAACTCCCGTTCGCACCGTGCCCCCGGGTCCATCGGTCAGAACCAGACGCCGGGCCGGGTCTTCAAGGGCAAGAAGATGGCGGGACACATGGGTGCGGTCCGTACGACCGTGCAGAACCTGAAGGTGGTTCGGGTCGACAGCGACCGTGGCCTTCTGCTGATCCAGGGTGCCGTACCCGGGGCGCCTAGCGCCGACGTCATCATTCGACCCGCCGTGAAGGCGCGGTGAGATCAGGCTCAGGAAACGAACAATGCAAGTAACTACAGCTGATACAGCCGCGGCGATTGACCTCTCCGCCGCCTGCTTCGAGCGCGACTTCAACGAGTCGCTTGTGCACCAGAGCGTGGTTGCGCACCTTGCGGGTGCTCGCGCCGGTACGCGCGCACAGAAAGGGCGCAGCCAGGTCCGTGGTGGTGGCATCAAGCCGTTCCGTCAGAAGGGGACCGGCCGAGCGCGCGCTGGCACGATCCGTAGCCCACTCTGGCGTGGGGGCGGCAAGGTATTCGCGGCGCAAAACCGCGACTTCAGTCAGAAGCTGAACCGGAAGATGTACCGCGCGGCCATGGCATCCATTCTTTCCGAGCTGCTGCGCCAGGACCGACTGAAGGTGGTCGAAAGCTTTGCGGTGGCGTCCGGCAAGACACGCGATGCCGTGACTGCACTCGCCGGCCTCGGTCTCGAAAGGGGTCTTGTGGTGGTTTCCGATATGGATGCGGGAACGATGCTCGCGCTGAGGAACATCCCCCATATCGAGATCGTGACCGCGGCCGAAATCAACCCGGTGGTGCTGGTCGCTGCCGAGACGGTCGTGATGACCGCGGATGCGGTCAAGCGTGTAGAGGAGTGGTTGGCATGAACAGCCGTTTGTTGCAGGTGATCCTCGGCCCGGTGGTTTCCGAGCGCTCCACGGCGGCGTCCGAGGCGGGCACGCATATCTTCCGCGTGCTGCCGGATGCGTCGAAGCTGGAAATCAAGCAGGCGGTCGAGAAGATCTTCGAAGTCAAGGTGGATTCGGTGCGCACCCTTCGCATGAAAGGCAAGGTGAAGCGGTTTGGCGGCCGTCTGGGTCGGCGTAACCACTGGAAGAAAGCGTACGTCTCGTTGGCCGAAGGCCAGAAGATCGAAATCGGTGACGGAGAGCAGGTGTAAGTCATGGCGATCATCAAAACCAACCCGACCTCGGCGGGACGCCGCCACGCGGTGAACATCCGTACCCCGGAGCTGCACTCCGGCGCCCCCTATGCGCCTCTTCTGGTCAGCAAGTCCAAGACCGGCGGCCGGAACAACCAGGGCCGCATCACGACCCGCCACATCGGGGGTGGGCACAAGCAGCATTACCGGCTGGTGGATTTCAAGCGGACCAAAGACAACATCCCGGCGGTCGTCGAGCGGCTGGAATACGATCCGAACCGCAGTGCGCACCTTGCGTTGCTGAAGTATGCCGATGGCGAGCGCCGCTACATCATCGCGCCGAAGGGCCTGCACGCCGGCGACCCCGTGTTGAGCGGCAGTCAGGCTCCGGTTCGGGTAGGAAACGCGATGGAACTGCGTTCGATCCCCGTCGGGACGGTGGTTCACTGCGTGGAAATGAAGCCCGGCAAGGGGGCGCAAATTGCCCGCTCCGCCGGGACCTCGGTGCAGCTGGTCGCCCGCGAGGGTCGGCTTGCCACGCTGCGCCTCCGTTCCGGTGAGATGCGCCGCGTTCCTTCGGAGTGCCGGGCGGTCGTGGGCGAGGTTGGAAATTCCGAGCACAGCCTGCGCAAGTTCGGCAAGGCGGGCGCGAAACGCTGGATGGGCGTACGTCCCACCGTGCGGGGCACTGCGATGAACCCGGTCGATCATCCTCATGGTGGTGGCGAAGGCCGCAACATGGGCAAGCACCCGGTAACCCCGTGGGGCGTGCCGACGAAGGGTTACAAGACCCGCCACAACAAGCGAACCGACCGCATGATCGTGCGTCGGGGCAAGAAGTAACGGAGTTCGATCATGCCGCGTTCATTGAAGAAAGGTCCGTTTGTCGACCATCACCTGATCAAGAAAGTCGACGTCGCCGTCGAGAAAAACGACCGGCGTCCGATCAAGACCTGGTCCCGGCGTTCCATGATCATCCCGCAAATGGTCGGTCTGACCCTGGCGGTTCACAACGGGCGTCAGCACGTCCCGGTGCTGGTGACGGAAAACATGGTGGGTCACAAGCTCGGTGAGTTTGCCGCGACCCGGACCTTCAGGGGTCACGTGGCCAACAAGAAGTCGCGTTAAGGAATCGTCATGGAATCGCAAGAAACTATCGCAAAGCTCCGGTTCGCACGGATCTCGCCGCAAAAGGCCCGCCTGGTTGCAGACCAGATTCGCGGCAAGAAGGTGGAGCACGCTCTGAACGAGCTCACCTTCAGTCCGAAGAAGGCCGCGGCCATGGTCAAGAAAGTGCTCGAGTCCGCCATCGCGAACGCGGAGAACAATGACGGTGCCGACGTGGACGAGCTCCGGGTCAGCCGGATCCAGATTGATCAGGGACCGACGTTGAAGCGGATGCATGCGCGCGCCAAGGGTCGCGGCAACCGCATTCTCAAGCGCACCAGCCACATCCTCGTTGGCGTCAGCGAAAAAGGGGCGAAATAACCATGGGTCAGAAAGTACATCCTACCGGTATCCGCCTCGGCATTTCTCGTCCCTGGTCCGCGATCTGGTACCAGGACGGCAGCTCGTTCGCGCGGACCCTGAACAACGACATCGAGTTGCGGAATTTTCTGCGCAAGCGTCTGGCGCATGCGTCCGTGAGCCGGGTCCAGATCGAGCGCCCGTCGCGTGCGATGCATGTGACCATCCACACCGCGCGTCCCGGCATCGTGATCGGCAAGAAAGGCGAGGATATCGAGGCGCTCCGCCGAGAAGTGGCGCGTCTTGCGTCGCTCGACGTCAACAGCGTCAAGATCAACATCGAGGAGATCCGCAAGCCGGAAGTCGATGCGCAGCTGGTCGCCGAAGGTATTGCGCAGCAGCTGGAGCGACGCATCATGTTCCGGCGTGCAATGAAGCGGGCGGTGGGCAACGCGCTCCGGCTGGGTGCTCAGGGGGTGAAGGTTCACGTGTCCGGTCGTCTGAACGGGGCCGAAATCGCACGCTCGGAGTGGTACCGGGAGGGCCGCGTGCCGCTGCACACCCTTCGCGCCGACATCGATTACGGTTTCGCCGAGGCCAAGACGACCTATGGCGTGATCGGGATCAAGGTTTGGATCTTCAAGGGTGAAGTCTTTGGTCTGGAAGCGGGCGCGGAAGCGCGTAGCGCCGGCGCCAACTAGGCCCTTGCCAACAGGAATCTGACATGCTTCAGCCAAAAAGAACCAAGTTCCGCAAGCAATTCAAGGGCAAGAACCGCGGCCTTGCCACGGTCGGCGCCAAGGTGAGCTTCGGAGAATACGGTCTCCAGGCCGTGGATCGGGGCCGGATTACCGCGCGCCAGATCGAGGCCGCTCGCCGCGCCATGGTTCGCCACATCAAGCGTGGCGGCAAAATCTGGATTCGGGTTTTCCCGGACGTTCCGGTGTCCAAGAAGCCCCTCGAGGTGCGCATGGGCAAGGGCAAGGGCAACGTCGAGTATTGGGTCTGCAAGATCCAGCCAGGACGGGTCCTGTACGAAATGGAAGGCGTGAATGAGGAAACCGCGCGCGAGGCGTTCCGCCTGGCCGCTGCGAAGCTTCCCATCAAAACCACGTTCGCGCGTAGGCAGGTGATGTAATGAAATTCGTCGAACTGAAGCAGAAAAGCGAAGCGGAGCTGCAGGAAGAGCTGGATGGTCTGTACCAGGAACAGTTCGCGCTGCGCATGCAGAAAGCGGTGGGCCAGCTGGCACGCCCCGACCGCGTCAAGAAGGTCCGCCGCGACATCGCGCGGATCCATACGCTGATTAACGAACGCAAGTTGGCAGGATAAGAACATGAACGACGAAACGTCGAAGAGTCAGCGGTCGATTATCGGGCGCGTGGTGAGTGACAAGGCGGACAAGACCCGAACTGTTCTGGTCGAGCGCAAGGTTCGCCACCCGCTTTACGGTAAGTTCATTCGTCGCAGCACCCGTCTGCACGTGCACGACGAGGCCAACGAGTCGCGGATGGGCGACACCGTCCGGGTTCGCGAATGCCGTCCGCTGTCCAAGCTCAAGCGCTTCTCCCTCGTGGAAGTGGTCACCCGCGGCTCCGAATGAGCCTGCGACATTCGTTGGAGATAAGGCAATGATTCAAATGCAGACCGTTCTCGATGCCGCCGACAATAGTGGCGCGCGCCGAGTGCAGTGCATCAAGGTGCTGGGCGGGTCGCATCGCCGCTATGCCCGCGTGGGTGACGTGATCAAGGTCAGTGTCAAGGACGCCATTCCGCGCGGCAAGGTGAAGAAGGGTGACGTCTATAACGCGGTGGTGGTCCGTACTGCGGCAGGCGTACGGCGTCCGGACGGGTCGGTGATCCGTTTCGACCGCAACGCGGCGGTGCTGCTCAATAACCAGTTGCAACCGATCGGTACCCGTATCTTTGGGCCGGTGACCCGCGAACTGCGTGGCGAGAAGTTCATGAAGATCATCTCGCTGGCCCCCGAAGTCTTGTGAGGCAGGCATGAAAAAGATACGTAAAGGTGACGACGTCGTCGTTATTACAGGCAAGGACAAGGGCCGTCGAGGCACTGTGCTGAAGGCCTATCCGGATAACCGAGTGCTGGTGCAGAACATCAATATGGTGAAGAAGCACCAGAAGCCGAACCCGAACATGGGGCGCACCGGTGGCATCATCGAGAAAGAGATGCCGGTGGATGTGTCCAACGTGATGTTGTTCAATCCGGCCTCCGCAAAGGGTGACCGGGTTTCCTTCAAGACCCTCGAAGACGGGCGCAAGGTTCGGGTATTCCGCTCGAACGGCGAAGTCGTCGACGCATAAGGGCGGAAAGAGAGCTATGGAACGTTTGAGAACGCAATACCTGGAGACGGTCGTACCGGCCCTGCAGGAGCAATTCAAGTACCAGAACGTGATGGAGGTTCCCCGCATCACCAAGGTCACCCTCAACATGGGTCTTGGCGATGCGGTTGCCGACAAGAAGATCATCGAGCACGCGGTGTCCGACATGACCGCGATCTCCGGTCAGAAGCCGGTGGTCACCAAGGCGCGGAAGTCCATCGCGGCGTTCAAGATCCGTGACGGCTACCCCATCGGCTGCAAGGTGACACTTCGTCGTGGTCGCATGTACGAATTCCTGGATCGGCTGATCAATGTCGCTCTGCCGCGCGTGCGTGATTTCCGTGGCTTCAGCGCGAAGGCCTTTGATGGCCGGGGCAACTACAGCCTGGGCGTAAAGGAACAGATCATCTTTCCGGAAATCGACTACGACAAGGTCGATCAGTTGCGCGGGATGAACATCACCATCACTACGAATGCGAAGAGTGACGAGGAAGCTCGGGCGCTGCTCCAGGCGTTCCGCTTCCCCTTCCGCCAGTGATCCGAGGTTAAGAGAAATGGCAAAGATGTCAATGATGCAACGCGAACTGCGCCGTGCCCAGTTGGTGGCCAAGTACGCACCGCGGCGGGCCGAGCTGAAGGCGAAGATGCTGGATGAGTCCCTGCCCGGGGAAGAGCGCATGGCGGCGATGCAGGCATTGCAGAAGCTGCCACGCGATTCCAGCCCCGTTCGGAAACGCAACCGTTGTGGCGTGACCGGCCGTCCCAAGGGCTATTACCGTCGGTTCGGTCTGTCACGCAACAAGCTGCGCGAATACGCGATGCGTGGCGAGATACCCGGCCTGCGCAAGGCAAGTTGGTAAGGAGAGAACGACCATGATGACCGATCCCATTGCCGACATGCTGACTCGTGTGCGCAACGCGCAACGCGCCCAGAAAAAGACGGTTGCGATTCCCTACAGCCGCACCAAGGAATCGATGCTCAAGGTGTTTGCCGAAGAGGGTTACGTCGGTGACATTGCCGTCGAGGGCGAAGGCGCCTCCAAGATGCTGCGGGTAACGCTTAAATATTTCGATGGCCGTGGCGTCATCGAGAAGCTCGACCGGGTGAGTCGGCCGGGCCTGCGCATCTACCGCGGCAAGGACGAACTGCCTCGGGTGAATGCCGGTCTGGGTGTGTCGCTGATCTCGACGCCGCAGGGCGTGATGACCGATCGCGCGGCGCGGGCCCTGGGTCAGGGCGGCGAAGTGCTCTGCACGATTTACTGAGGAAACGACCATGTCTCGCGTAGCAAAACGACCGCTCGACCTCCCGTCCGGAGTCTCGTTTGAGATCAGCGGCGAGGAAATCACCGTGAAGGGTCCCAAAGGCGTCATCGCCATGCGGTGCCCCGAGGCCGTCGACGTGTCCGTGGACGGGAATGTGGTTTCCGTGGCGGCGGGCGCCAATGCCGCCAACAGCGCGCTGGCTGGCACCATCCGCTCCATCCTGGGCAATCACGTTGAAGGGGTGAGCAAGGGGTTCGAACGCAGCCTGGAACTGGTCGGCGTGGGTTACCGCGCACAGGCTCAGGGCAAGGTGCTGAATCTCTCGCTGGGTTTCTCGCATCCCATCGTCTTCGAGATACCGGACGGCATCACGATCGAAACCCCGAGCCAGACGGAAGTCGTGGTGAGGGGGCATGACCTGCAGCAGGTGGGCCAGGTGGCCGCCAACATCCGCAGCTTCCGTCCGCCGGAGCCCTACAAGGGCAAAGGTGTGAAGTACAAGGGCGAGCGCATTCTTCGTAAAGAAGCCAAGAAGAAGTAGGGTAATCCGGTGGAAAAGAAAGAATCCAGACTTAGAAGGGCGCGGCGCGCCCGGTTCCACATTCGCGAACTCGGAGCGCATCGTCTTTGCGTGCACCGAACTCCGCGGCATATCTACGCGCAGATCATCGCCCCAACGGGCGATACGGTGCTTGCCGCCGCCTCGACGGTCGAGGCGGGAGTGCGCGGAGAGGTCAAGTACACGGGTAATGCCGAGGCCGCAGCACGGGTGGGGCAACTCATCGCTGAGCGTGCCCTCAAGGCCGGCGTAGAACGGGTCGCGTTCGACCGGGCGGGTTTTCGTTATCACGGACGCGTTCAGGCTCTGGCCGATGCTGCCCGTGAAGGCGGCCTGCAGTTCTGATCGGACACGATTCAAGCGGAGACAGCAATGGCACGTAACGAACCAAACGAAAGCACGGACGGCCTGCAGGAAAAACTGATCGGTGTGAACCGTGTCGCCAAGGTGGTGAAGGGTGGCCGGCAGTTCCGGTTTGCGGCGCTGACCGTGGTCGGCGATGGCGATGGCCGGGTCGGATACGGTTATGGCAAGGCGCGCGAAGTGCCGCTCGCGATTCAGAAGGCGATGCAGCAGGCGCGACAGAACATGAAAACCGTAACGCTGAATCAGGGTACCCTTCATCACGCGGTCAATGGCCGTCACGGGGCCGCGAACGTTTATATGCAGCCGGCTTCGGAAGGAACCGGCGTGATCGCTGGTGGTGCCATGCGCGCCGTCCTCGAAATGGCGGGTGTCCGCAACGTGTTGGCCAAGTGCGTCGGTTCGCGCAACCCCATCAACGTCGTGCAGGCGACCATCAATGGTCTGACCGCGGTCAGCAATCCGGAACGGGTTGCGGCGAAGCGCGGCAAAACCGTCGAAGACATTCTGGGTTGATTATGAACAAGCTCAAACTCACTCTGGTCCGCTCCACCGCGGGCCGCCTCCCAAACCACAAGGCCTGCGTCCGGGGTCTGGGCTTGCGCAAGACGCAGAGCACATCCGTGATCGATGCCACCCCGGAAAACATGGGCATGGTGCGCAAGGTCGCGTACCTGCTCAAGGTCGAGGAGATCTGATCATGCGCATGAATGAATTGACGTGCAGTCCGGGTACCCGGCCGAAAGGCAAGCGCCTGGGCCGCGGTATTGGATCCGGGCTGGGCAAGACCGGCGGGCGTGGCCACAAAGGCCAGAAGGCCCGCTCGGGCGGCTACCACAAGGTGGGCTTCGAGGGTGGCCAGATGCCGCTCCAGCGGCGTCTTCCGAAAGTGGGATTCCGGTCCCGCACCGCGCTGCGTACGGCCGAGATCCGGCTGCATGAACTTGCCCTGATCGAGGGCGATGTCACCCTCGAGTCGCTGAAGGCGGCGGGACTTGTTCCCGGGAACGCAGAGCGGGCAAAGGTTTTTGTCTCGGGCTCGCTGGCCAAGGCCTGCGTTCTGCGTGGGATCGGTGCGACGGCGGGTGCCCGAGCCGCGATCGAAGCGGCCGGCGGAAGCGTTCAGGACTGATCATGGCACGTGCAGCGACAGCCAAGGGTGCGGGCCTCACCGGTTTCTCGGAACTCCGGCACCGCCTTCTTTTCGTGCTGGGAGCATTGGTCGTCTATCGGATCGGGACCTTCATTCCGGTCCCCGGCATCAATCCGGTGGCGGTCAGCAGCTTCTTTGACCAGCACAGCGGCACGATCCTCGACATGTTCAACATGTTCTCGGGTGGGGCCCTGGAGCGGCTGTCCATTTTTGCGCTGGGGGTGATGCCGTATATTTCCGCAGCAATCATCATGCAGTTGTTGGCGGCAACGGTACCCTACCTTCAACAACTGAAGAAGGAAGGGGAGTCCGGCCGGCGCAAGATTACTCAATTCACGCGTTATGGCACGGTGGTCCTCGCGCTGTTCCAGAGTATCGGGATTTCGGTGGCACTCAGCGGGCAGACCATCCAGGGTATGCCGATGGCGCTTACGCCGACCCACGTGTTCATTCCGACGGTGGTGGTCTCGCTCGTGACGGGCACCATGTTTCTGGTTTGGCTGGGTGAGCAGATCACGGAGCGCGGCATCGGCAACGGTATCTCGATCATCATCTTCGCCGGCATCGTGGCGGGTCTGCCTGCCGCCATTGGCGGTACACTCGAGCTCGCTCGGACCGGCGAACTCGCGGCGGCCTTTGTCGTTATTCTGCTGGTCCTGGCGCTTGCGGTCACCGCCTTTGTGGTCTTTGTCGAACGCGGCCAGCGCCGTATCACCATCAACTACGCCAAACGGCAGGTGGGTCGCAAGGTGATCGGGGGGCAGTCCAGCCACCTTCCGCTGAAGCTGAACATGGCGGGCGTGATCCCACCGATCTTCGCATCGAGTATCATCCTTTTCCCGGCGACGCTTGGTCAGTGGTTCGGTCAGGCGGAGGGCATGGGCTGGCTGCGCGAGATTTCTACCACACTGAGCCCTGGACAACCGCTGTATGTGGCGTTTTATGCGGCGGCGATCATTTTCTTCTGCTTTTTCTATACGGCCCTGGTCTTCAATTCGCGGGAGACGGCCGAGAACCTGAAAAAGCAGGGGGCGTTCATTCCGGGTATTCGGCCAGGGGTGCAGACCGAGCGGTTCATCGACGGGGTGATGACTCGCCTTACAGCGGTCGGAGCGATCTACATCACAGCGGTCTGCCTGCTGCCCGAGTTTTTGATTCTGTACTGGAACGTCCCGTTCTATTTCGGGGGTACCTCGCTACTGATCATCGTGATCGTGACCATGGATTTCATGGCACAGCTGCAGGCACATCTGATGTCGCATCAATATGAAGGGCTGATGCGCAAGGCGAATCTCAAGGGTTTCGGCGGAAGTAACATCCGCTAGGTTTTTGGAGAAATTGGCATGAAAGTACGAGCATCAGTAAAGCCGATCTGCCGCAACTGCAAGCTGATCCGGCGTAATGGCGTGGTTCGCGTCATCTGTTCCGACCCGCGTCACAAGCAACGCCAGGGCTGATCCTCTCCTTGAGGAAAGTTGGCCCTTTAGTTACACTAGGCGGCTTTGCCGCGTTTTGATGGAGAGTTTGGATGGCTCGCGTTGCTGGTATCAATATCCCGGACCAGAAGCACACGGTGATTGCGCTGACTGCGATCTACGGAATCGGTCGCACCCGTGCGCGGGAAATCTGCAGGTCCTCCGGGGTCCGGGAGGACATCAAGGTTCGCGACCTGACGGACGCGGAAATCGAAAGTCTGCGTGCAGAGGTGGGTCGATTCCCGGTCGAGGGTGACCTGCGCCGCGAAGTGAACATGAACATCAAGCGTCTGATGGACCTCGGTTGCTATCGCGGTCTTCGCCACCGTCGCGGCTTGCCGCTGCGTGGCCAACGGACCCGCACCAACGCGCGCACCCGAAAGGGCCCACGTCGCCCGATCCGCAAGTAACTTTCCAGGTATCTAGTCAATGGCTCAACCGCAATCCAAGACCAAGAAAAAGGTCCGCAAGAACGTGGCCGAAGGTGTGGCGCATATCTACGCCTCCTTCAACAACACGATCATCACCATCACCGACCGGCAGGGGAATACCCTTAGCTGGGCGACGTCCGGAGGCTCGGGTTTCCGGGGTTCGCGGAAGTCCACGCCGTTTGCCGCGCAGGTTGCCGCGGAACGTGCGGGGCAGGCCGCCCAGGAACATGGGGTGAAGAACCTAGAGGTGCTGGTCAAGGGCCCAGGTCCTGGCCGCGAGTCCGCCGTGCGTGCGCTGAACAACGTGGGGTTCAAGATCACGAACATCAGCGATATCACCCCCATCCCGCACAACGGCTGCCGTCCGCCCAAAAAGCGGCGCGTCTAACCCGATTCGGAGTTCTGATTTATGGCCCGTTACATTGGACCGAAATGCAAGTTGAGCCGCCGCGAGGGCGCCGATCTCTCGTTGAAGAGCCGTGCGCGGGCGCTTGAGACCAAATGCAAGCTTGACAAGGCACCCGGGCAGCACGGCGATCGGCGTACCCGTTTGTCGGATTACGGCGTCCAGCTGCGCGAAAAGCAGAAGCTTCGCCGAACCTATGGTGTGCTTGAGAAGCAGTTCCGCAATTACTACAAGGAAGCCTCGCGTCTGAAAGGCTCCACGGGCGAGAACCTGCTCAAGCTGCTCGAAGGGCGTCTGGACAATGTGGTGTATCGCATGGGGTTTGGGAGCACGCGTGCGGAAGCCCGCCAACTGGTCTCGCATCGCGCGATCCTCGTTAACGGGCATCCCGTCAACATCCCGTCCTACCAGGTGTCGCCTGCCGACGTCATCTCACTGCGTGAGAAAGCACGGCAGCAGGTCCGCATCAAGGACGCGATGACTCTGGCGGAACAGGCCGGCCTGCCCTCGTGGCTTGAGGTCGACAGCAGCAAGTTCGAGGGCGTATTCAAGGCGTTCCCCGACCGTTCCGACCTCCCGGCCGACATCAATGAGTCGCTGGTTGTGGAGTTGTACTCGAAGTAAGCCCTGCCGGCAGGAGTCGACATGCAAGCGAACGAATTGGTCAACAAGCAGCACATCGAAGTAGAAGCGGACAACCGTAACAAGGCGCGGGTGGTCCTGGAGCCGCTGGAAAGGGGCTTCGGGCACACGCTGGGCAATGCCCTGCGCCGGGTGCTTCTGTCTTCGATTAACGGATCCGCCATCGTCGAGGTGGAAATCGAAGGGGTGCTGCACGAGTACTCCACCCTGGAAGGCGTGCAGGAAGATGTTGTGGATATCCTGCTGAACCTGAAAGGGGTGGCGTTGCGTATGCACGCCCGGGACGATGTCACGCTCTCGCTTCGGAAGAAGGGCCCCTGCGTGGTCACGGCTGGCGACATCAAGCTGGACCACGACGTGGAGGTGGTTAATCCGGATCACGTGATTGCGACCATCACCAAAAATACCGAGCTCGCCATGTCGCTGCGGGTGCGCAGTGGCCGGGGTTACGAGCCTGTCGCCCAGCGGCGCCAGGGCGACATGGAAGACAGTCGCATCGGCCGCTTGATGCTTGACGCAAGTTTCAGCCCGATTCGCCGCGTCTCCTATCGTGTGGAGAGCGCGCGGCTTGCTCAACGCACGGACATGGACCGGCTGGTGCTGGAACTCGAGACCAACGGTGCGATCGCGCCGGATGACGCGGTGCGTCAGGCGGCGGGTATCCTGCAGGGCCAACTCGCGCCCTTCGTGGACCTGAAGGAAAGTGGTCCCGGTCCGCTGCCGCAGGCGCCCGGGTCCATCGATCCGGTACTGCTTCGCCCGGTGGACGAGCTCGAGTTGACCGTGCGCTCGGCGAACTGCCTGAAAGCCGAAAACATCTACTACATCGGCGACCTGGTGCAGCGCTCCGAAGTGGAGTTGCTCCGTACGCCGAATCTGGGCAAAAAGTCCCTGACCGAAATCAAGGACACGCTTGCAAGCCATGGTCTTTCTCTGGGCATGCGCCTGGAAAACTGGCCCCCACAGGGCTTGCAGGAACCTTCCGAATAATCGCCGCTCGTCGCCGCACAACACGAAACCAGGTAATCTGTCATGCGTCATCGCAATAGTGGTCGGCAACTGAGCCGAAACAGTTCTCACCGGAAAGCGACTCTGCAGGCGCTTACCGTGTCATTGCTGCGTCACGAAATGATCAAGACCACGCTGCCCAAGGCAAAGGAACTGCGCCGGGTCGCGGAGCCCCTGATCACGCTCGGACGCAACGATTCCGTGCATACGCGCCGTCTGGCGTTCTCGCGGCTGCGCGACAAGGAGATGGTGGGCAAGCTGTTCACCGATCTCGGCCCCCGGTTCCAGGACCGGCCCGGCGGTTACCTGCGTATTCTGAAGTGTGGTTATCGAGCGGGTGACAATGCGCCGATGGCTTACGTGCAGTTGGTGGAAGCGGCGAAGGCGCAGGTCGCCACCGACTGAGGCTGATCTTTCGACAGCCCTGTCGTGACAGCCGGCCTCGCGCCGGCTGTTTCGTTTTCTGCGCGTGGTCGCTGTCGATTCACGCGCCCGTGGCGGGGGCCTGATCGAGTCGGGGCCGGTTGAGAATGGGAGCCAGAAACCGGCCGGTATGGCTTTCCGCGCAGGCAGCTACGGTCTCGGGTGTCCCCTCCACGAGAATGCGACCGCCATGGTCGCCGCCTTCCGGGCCGATGTCGATCAGCCAGTCCGCGGTTTTGATCACGTCGAGGTTGTGTTCGATCACGATCAGGGTGTTGCCGTGGTCACGCAATCGGTGCAGCACCGTGAGCAATTGCTCCACGTCGTGGAAGTGCAGGCCGGTGGTCGGCTCATCGAGCACGTAGAGCGTGCGCCCCGTGTCGCGCTTCGAGAGCTCGCGGGCAAGCTTGATGCGCTGGGCTTCCCCGCCCGAGAGGGTCGTTGCGTTCTGGCCAAGCTGGATGTAGGAAAGACCGACATCCATCAGGGTTTCGAGTTTGCGGCGGATCACCGGGACGGCACTGAAGAAATCGAAGGCGTCCTCTACCGTCATTTCCAGGACCTCATGGATGCTCTTGCCCTTGTAGCGGACCTCCAGCGTCTCTCGGTTGTAGCGCTTGCCTCTGCAGACGTCGCAGGGTACGAATACGTCGGGCAGGAAGTGCATCTCGACCTTGATGACGCCGTCGCCCTGGCAGGCTTCGCAACGTCCACCGCGCACGTTGAACGAGAAACGCCCGGGCTTGTAGCCGCGCGAACGTGCTTCGGCGGTTGCAGAAAACAATTCCCGGATGGGTGTGAACAGTCCGGTGTAGGTGGCGGGGTTCGAACGCGGTGTCCGCCCGATCGGGCTCTGGTCGATGTCCACCACCTTGTCGATCCATTGCAATCCGTCGATCCGCTCATGCGGGGCCACGGGGTGCGCGCCATGGTACAGCGCGTTCGCGACTGCGGGGTACAGGGTGTCGTTTACCAGGGTCGACTTCCCCGAACCCGAAACCCCGGTTACGCAGGTCATCAGTCCCACCGGAAAGTGGGCCTCGATGCCCTTCAGGTTGTTGCCCCGGGCGTTGACGACAGCCAGTGTCCGACTGGGGTCGTGTGGATGGCGATGGGCGGGAACGGCAATCGTGCGCCGGCCCGTCAGGTACGCTCCGGTGAGGGAGTCCGGATGTGCCTCGATTTCGTCAGGCGTTCCCATGGCCACGATTTCGCCACCATGACGCCCCGCGCCCGGACCGATGTCCACGACATAGTCCGCTCTCCGTATCGCCTCCTCGTCATGTTCCACGACCACCACCGTGTTGCCGAGGTCGCGCAGGCTGGTCAACGTGCGCAGCAGGCGCTCGTTGTCCCGCTGGTGCAGGCCGATCGAGGGTTCGTCCAGGATGTACATCACGCCCACCAGCGCGGAGCCGATCTGGGAAGCCAGCCGGATGCGTTGCGCTTCGCCCCCTGAAAGCGTCTCGGCAGGCCGGTCCAGGGTCAGGTAGTCGAGTCCGACGTCGACCAGGAACCCGAGTCGGGCATCAATTTCGCGGACGATCTTCTCTGCGATCTGCGCGAATCGTCCGGGCAAACGCAGGGTATGGAAAAAAGCGCGTGCATCGGCCACGCTCATGTGCGTCAACGCTGGCAGGTTCGCGCCACTGATGAAGACGTTGCGGGCACCCGTGTTCAGGCGCGCTCCTTCGCAGTCCGGACAGGTGTGGCTGGCCAGATAGCGGCCGAGTTCCTCGCGCACGGCAGAGGAATCGGTTTCGCGGTAACGCCGCTCGAGGTTGGGGATGACGCCTTCGAAGCTGCGCAGCTCCGATCGCGGTTTGCCGTCCATTCCCGTCTGGGAGAACCGGATCCTTTCGACACCCGACCCGTGCAGGATCACTGCGCGCACGGACGCCGGAAGAGCTTCCCACGGTGTTTCCACGTCGAAGCCGTAATGCCTTGCCAGGCTCTGGATCAGATTGAAATACCATGCGTTCCGGCGGTCCCAGCCGCGCACGGCGCCGCCGGCAAGACTCAGTTCCGGGGTCGCCACCACCCGCTCGGGGTCGAAGAACTGGCGTACGCCCAGGCCATCGCAGGAGGGGCAGGCTCCCGCAGGATTGTTGAAGGAGAACAGGCGTGGCTCCAGCTCGCGGATCGCATAGCCGCATACGGGGCACGCGAACCGGGCGGAGAAGACCAGGGGTGGGCGTTCCGGATCGTCCATCCAGGCCACCAGCGCAAGGCCCTCCGCGAGACCTGTGGCGGTCTCGAACGACTCGGCGAGACGCTGGCGCAGATCGTCGCGGACCTTGAAACGATCGATCACGATCTCGATATCGTGCTTGCGCTTGGGATCGATCGGCGGCAGGGCATCGAGATCCACAATCTCGCCATTGATCCGTGCCCGCAGGAAGCCCTGCGCACGCATCGCTTCCAATGACTTGTGATGTTCGCCCTTGCGGCCCCGCACGATCGGAGCCAACAGCATCAGGCGATCGCCCTCCGGAAGCGCGAGGACCTGGTCGACCATCTGCGAGATGGTCTGCGCCGCCAGGGTCTCACCGTGTTCCGGGCAGCGCGGTTCTCCGGCACGCGCAAAGAGCAGACGCAGGTAGTCGTAGATCTCGGTAATCGTGCCGACCGTGGAGCGCGGATTGTGGGACGTACTCTTCTGCTCGATGGCGATGGCTGGCGACAGTCCCTCGATCAGGTCGACATCCGGCTTCTCCATCATCGAGAGGAACTGGCGCGCGTAGGTCGAGAGACTTTCCACGTAGCGACGCTGCCCTTCGGCAAACAGGGTGTCGAAGGCGAGCGAGGACTTGCCCGAACCCGAGACGCCGGTGATCACGATCAGCCGGTCCCGCGGCAGATCCAGGTCCACGTTCTTCAGGTTGTGCGTGCGTGCGCCGCGGATCCGGATCGTGGCCATGCTTTCCCCGGGGATGATGACGGCTGGATGCCAAACCCCGTATCTTAGCACCGCCGTCAGGCTGATCCCTGCTCCCCCGCATTCGAGCAGGCTGCCGCGCAGGGCCGTGTCCAGAGCCCAAACACCCGTGCATGCGAATTCTTTCTCCCAGCTTCGTTACCTGTAAGATCTGACGGTTTCCAGTCGACCGTCCAGCAGGCGCCCTTGCCATGATGCCTTCCGAACTCCGTGCCACCTCGGGGCTCGCCGCCATTTATGCGGTGCGCATGGCCGGACTGTTCATGGTGTTGCCCGTGTTCGTGCTGTACGCCGATGTGCTCCCGGGCGCCACGCCCTTTCTGATGGGGCTCGCGCTGGGAATATACGGCCTGACGCAGGCGATTCTGCAGATCCCGTTCGGCATGCTGTCCGACCGTATCGGTCGCAAGCCTCTGATTGCATTTGGCCTGCTCCTGCTGATCATCGGCAGCATCGTTGCTGCGATGGCGGAGACCGTGTACGGGGTCATTCTGGGCCGAGCCTTGCAGGGGGCGGGCGCGGTGGCCGCGGTCGTGCTCGCACTGACCGCCGATCTCGTTGCCGAGGAGCGCCGAACGCGCGCGCTTGCGGTCATCGGACTGACGATCGGTCTGACGTTTACCGCCGCGATGGTGATGGGCCCGGTCGTGGACCAGTGGTTCGGCCTTTCCGGGATTTTCTGGCTTACCGCGGCGCTCGGATGCATGGCCATCATTGTTCTGTTCGCGTGGGTGCCGAGCCAGCTCCGGGCCTTGCCGCATCCGGACATGGTGCCGGTGCGGGGTGGGATCGCCCATGTGCTCAGGGATCGGGAGCTGATGCGCCTGAACATGGGGGTGTTCATTCTGCACATGACATTGGCCGCGAACTTCCTGGTGTTGCCGCTGATGCTTGTGAACCGTCTCGGGCTTTCGTCCGCGCAGCACTATCAGGTGTATTTGCCGGTACTGGTGCTGGGGTTTCTGCTGATGATTCCCATGGTCATCCTGGCCGAACGCCGGCGGGCACTGAAGCCTGTCTTGGTCGCCGCCATTGCCCTGCTCGTGGTCGTCCAGGCCGTGCTGCCCTTTGCGGTGCACGGGTTCGCCCTCGCGGTCACGCTGGTGCTGTTCTTCGCCGCATTCAATCTGCTGGAAGCCACCCTTCCGTCGTTGGTGGCAAAGACGGCGCCGGTGGCCGAGAAAGGCACCGCGATGGGCGTGTTTTCGACCAGCCAGTTCCTCGGGATCTTCGCGGGCGGGGTGGCGGGGGGGTGGATCCTGACCCACTGGGGAGCCTCAATGGTGTTTGCTCTGGGTCTGGTTGGGGTGGCGTTCTGGTGGTTGCTCGCCAGCGCCATGGCGCCACCCTCTCACCTTTCCAACCGTTCGTACGCCTTGCCGGTACGCTGGAAGCCTGCTGCGTCCGAACTGCAGTTTCGCATCGGACGCATGGAAGGTGTCGGCGAAGTCCGGGTGAGCGCCATTGAATCCGCCATCTATCTGAAAGTCGATCCCGCGGTGTTCGATGAGCCAGCCTTGCGCACGCTCTTGCTCTCGCACGGTCATGTGGCGCCGGATTCTCCCGTGAGCGCTACGGACAGGTCGATGTCCTGAAAGGGTTGCCGCAGGGTGAGCGCGGGCGGTCCGATCATCGTGTCAGCGTTTGCAGTTCCGCGTTGGCCCGGCGCAGGCGTCCCGACAGGATCTTCGTGATGTTGGTCATCAGGGCGTTGACGATTCCCGGACGTTCCCAGCTCAGCGTCTGGAGGGTCGGCAGGTCCAGTTGCAGTACATCACAGTCTTCTTCGGCGACCGCGTCGGCCGATCGAGGACCTCCATCCACCAGTGCCGTCTCCCCAAAAACGACTCCGGCACCAATGCTGGTGAGCCGCATCGCGCCGTTTTTTGGGTCGGGTACCTGGATGGCCACGCGGCCGCGCGCCAGGAAGTAGAGACAGGTGGCTTCGTCACCCTGGCGAATGATGGGTGCGCCCGCGGGATAATGTTGTGGCGACATGCGTTCGGCGAGCTGTGCGAGATCGTCTTCGCTGAGGCCCTGGAGTAATTCCATCTCCGCCATCGGGATATGAGAGGGTGGACAGCCGTCTGTCACCAGAACGTGAGCCAGCAATGTGGCCTCGCAGTGTTCCAGCGCGGAGTCGAGAGTGGAATGGAAAGCCCCTCTCGGAAGGCCGGCCGAGAACAGGTTCTGCATGTTCCCACCGGCACAGGCGAAGTACAGTCGGGTCCCCAGACCCGATAGATTCCGATTCAGTTGAAGAAGCAGATCTGCGGCCGCGGGGGCGATTCGGCCGACCCGGTGCAGGTCGAGGATCAAATGGTCGCAACTTTCCGGCCGGTCTTCGATGGCGGCATCCGCCCGTCGCAGAATCTGCTCTCCGGCGCGGAACTGGAGATCCCCCTGGATTTCCATGATCACCACACGGTGTCCGTGCTCGTCCAGAATCCGGCGCTCGGCCTCGCGCCGCACCACCTTTGAGCGCACCCGGTCCGCTCGGTAGACGCGCACCACAGCATCGGCGGAACGAGTGGGATCGAAGACATGCAGGCCGAAGCGCCGCGAGAGCTCATCGCAGGCCTTGATGCCACGTAGGCTGTTCCCGCGGGCGTCGAGCAGTGGAGAGAAGGTGCCGACCCCCATCTGGCCCGGCAGCGTCGCCACGATGCCGCCCCCGACCCCACTTTTCGCGGGGAGCCCAACCCGGAACGACCATTCGCCCGCAAAGTCGTACATGCCGCAGGACGCCATGACGGCCATCACGTATTTCACGTAACGGCCATCGAGTGCGCGTTCCCCCGTGACCGGATTGATGCCGCCATTGGCAAGGGTGGCGGCCATCATCGCGAGATCTTCCGCCGTCACGAGCAGTGAGCATTGGCGAAAATAGACCTCCAGATGTTCGTCGACGCGGGCATCGACCATCCCGAAGTTGAGCATCAGCCAGGTGATGGCGCGATTCCGATGGCCGGTGGCGGACTCCGAGGCGAAGACCGCTTCGTCGACGTCGAGTACCCGACTGGTGTAGCGCCGGAACATCTCGACGATCCGGCCCATGCGCTCTTCACTGCCATGCCCCTTGATCAGACCGGTCGTGGCGATCGCGCCCGCGTTGACCATCGGGTTGAACGGGCGGTTGGTTTTCTCGTCGAAAACGATCGCATTGAAGGCGTCACCGGAAGGCTCCACGCCGACGCGTGCCAGCACGCCCTCGAGCCCGTGGTCCTCCAGCGCCAGGCCGTATACGAACGCCTTGGAAATACTCTGAATCGTGAACAGCGCGCGGCTGTCCCCGACCGAGTAGGATTGGCCGTCCACGGTCATCAGTGCCAAGCCGAAAAGGCTCGGATCGACCTTGGTCAACTCGGGGATGTAATCCGCGAGCGCGCCGCCGTCTTCATTCCGGTAGGTTTCGTAAAGCTCTGTCAGACATGCGGTGATGGCAGAGTGGTCGACCTCCCGGCCTTGAACATTCGCGGCGAACTTCCGTGATGGCTGCATTTGGTCCTCTGCCCGAAGCTCGGCTCTCAGAGCCGGTACGAAAACGAGCAAAAGGAGCATCTTCCGTGCCAGCGCGTGCGCCGCTATCCGAGCCGGGGTTCCCGTAGCCCAAAAACGTTAACGTGCATGACTCATCTGCGGGGGCCTCGGTCGCGGCAGGCATCTGTGGTGTATGGGCTCTGCGTGATTCTGGTGCAATGGAGGTGACCGAGGCCGCGGTCTGCGCACCGATCTGGGGCGGGCGGCTGAGGGTCCTTCGGGGCGATGCGCAATGCACGGACCGGCCGGGTGATCGCTGCAATGTCCTGTCGGTGCGGATCAGGCTTCCTGCAATCCCTGCGTCAGGACCGGACAGCTCAATCGAGGGAAGACCCGGGTTCCGTCCCGGGATGCGTCGCTTTCAGTATGGTGGCGACGATCGGTCCCTTGGCCGCTGTATAGGCGGCGCGATCGCACCGGTACAGGCGGGCGAGGTTCCTTTTTTCCCGCTCGTAATAGGCGAACCACTCTCGATTGGCGCGCAGTGTGTCCCGAAATTCGAGCCAGGCGCGGGCGTGCGGAGAGCGGTTGTGGACGACGTGCAAGTGCACCCGCGCGGGGTCTCCCATGCGGAAGAAGTGACGCCCTCGCAGCCCGAAATTTCCCAGATACCGATAGTTCATGGCCTCCAGCTTGCGCACCAGTTTCCGGGATCGCGCGGGTATGGTCACCGTCAGCATGATGTCGATGATGGGCTTGGCGCTCATGCCCGGCACTGCCGTACTGCCGATATGTTCCACGCTCAGAAATCCGGGAAGCTCTGCACTTTCCAGTTTCTGCGCCTCGCGGGCGAATGCTCGAGGCCAGGAGGCGTCGTAGTCGACCAGGGTTACGGATTCGTCTGTGGGTTCGGACATGTGCTGGACGTCCAATTG
>SLNI01000162.1 GCA_007133115.1 Thioalkalivibrio sp.
ATTCGAACCACCAACGGGCGTGTCTCCATGGGCGCCCATCCGCACTCAAGAGGATCCCATCATGCGTTCCAGACAGCTTGCCTCCCTGGGCATTGCCGCTCTCCTGTTGCTTCCGACCAGCCTGCTGGCCGAAACGGTCAAGGGTCGGATCATGGAAATTTCCCGGCTGGCCAACACGATCCAGATCAACGTTCCGAACAAGGATCCCGTCGTGGTCCGGTTCGGACCGGAGACGCGGTTTGTCGAAACCACCGGAATTGACGATCTGACCGCTCCGGACCTGATCGAGGTCGAGTTCGAACCGGGACAGCCGGCCTCGCAGATCAAGAAGATCGTCTTCGGTCTGCCCCCAGGCATCGAGATCGACGTGCAGCAGATGCTCGGCATCCTCACCAGCGGACAACCCTACACGCTGATCGACACACGTCCGAAAAAGCCGTACCTGATGGGTCACGTTCCCTCGGCCAGCCAGGCCTTCCCCAAGGACGAGGATTTCGCCAGCAAGCTGCCAGCGGACAAGAACGCACTCCTGGTGTTCTATTGCGGCGGACCGACCTGCCCCTACACCGCCGATGCGGTGGGCATCGCGCAGCAGAACGGGTACACCAACATCAAGGGCTTCCAGGCGGGTCATCCGGGCTGGCAAAAGGCTGAACTGCCGCTGCACGCGCATCCGCAGTGGGTCTCCGAGAGCCTGGACCCCGCGCACGTGATCATCGACACCCGCGACCCAGCGGTCAGCGCGCAGCGCCATCTGCCGGGTGCGGTGACCATGCCGGCTGCCGAGTTCGAGGCCCTCACCGCGCAATTCATCCGCGACCAGTCGGTCGCCGAACTGCCGGGAGTGTCGGATCTGCGGGCCCCGATCATTCTGTACAGCGACACGCACGCTGCCCCGGATGTGCTCGTGGCCTTTCGCGAAGTGCGCAGCTGGGGGTATCGCAACACCAGCATCCTGCGTGATGGCCTGAATGGCTGGGTGAGCGCCGGGCTTCCGGTCGAGAGCAACCAGCTCGCCAGTTCCATCAACTTCGTGAAGAAGTTGTCTCCCGGTGCGATCAACCCGGAGGAGTTCGTGGCTCTCGAGAAATCCCGCGACGGCGTGATGCTTCTCGACGTGCGCTCGGTTCAGGAAGCCGCCAGCGGGACCATTGCAGACTCCCTGCACATTCCGCTGGAGCAGGTCGAGGCCAATCTCGACAAGCTCGACAAGGACAAGGAAATCCTCGCCTACTGCGCCAACGGGATCCGCGCCGAAATGGTCTACCGCGCCCTCACCGCGCAGGGCTTCAAGGTCCGCTATCTGAACGAGAATCTCGAGATCGCGCAGGACGGAAGCTTCCGCATCCTGTAATTCCGGCGGGCGGGGCTCCGGCCCCGCTCCGCACGCTCGAGACGACCGCTTCGAGGCTGCCGAATGAAACGCCGTGAATTCCTGAAACTCTCCGCCATTCTGGGCGCCGGCACCGCCGCGCCGGGCTTCCTCACCGGATGTTCCCCACCCCCACTGCCGGGGACCGGCGCGGTCGAGACCAGCCCCACCGTCTGCAACATCTGCTTCTGGCGCTGCGCGGGCACGGTCTACCAGGAGAACGGGGAACCCTGGAAGGTCGTCGGGAATCCCGAGGATCTCCACAGCATGGGACGGCTGTGCACCCGGGGCACAGGGGGGCTCGGCAGTTACCTGGACCCCGACCGGCTGCGCCAACCCATGCTCCGCGTCGAGCGGAACGGTCGCCAGACCTTCCAGCCGGTCTCGTGGGACGAGGCCCTGGACTTCATCGCCGAGCGCATGCGCGGTATTGCCGAGCAGCATGGCGAAGATCGCCTGTGCCTGTTCTCGCACGGGGTCGGCGGCAGTCATTTCCGAAAACTGTTGGCCAGCTTCGGATCCCGAGGCTACGCCCAACCCTCTTTCGCGCAGTGCCGCGGACCGCGGGACGTCGGCTTCGCGCTGACCTTCGGTGAAGGCGTCGGCTCACCCGATCGCACGGACATGGAGCACTCGCGCTGCATCGTTCTGATCGGTTCCCATCTTGGGGAAAATCTGCACAACGGCCAGGTCCAGACCTGGATTCAGGCGTTGGAGAAACAGGCGACGGTCATCACGGTCGACCCCCGCTTCTCGGTCGCGGCCGGAAAGTCCAAGCACTGGCTGCCGATCCGACCCGGCACCGACATGGCGCTGTTGCTGGCCTGGATGCACGTGCTGATCAACGAGGGCCTCTACGACGCCGACTACATCGCGCGCTATGCCACCGGCTTCGAGCAATTGGCGGCCCACGTACAGCCCTTCAGCCCGGAATGGGCATTCCTCGAGACCGGGATCAGCGCCGCCAAGATTCGGGAGACCGCTCGGGAGATGGCCCATCACGCGCCGGCGAGCCTGGTGCATCCCGGACGTCACGTCACCTGGTACGGCGATGACACACAACGCAGCCGGGCGATCGCGATCCTGAACGCGCTGCTCGGTTCATGGGGCCGCAAGGGCGGGTTCTACAACCAGGAAAAGGTGGACCTGCCTGACTATCCCACGCCCGAGGCCCCGAAGCCGCGAAGCGACTGGCAGGCCGTGGTGCAGAAAGACTTCCCGCTCGCGCCATCGGGCATCACCAATGCCATCATCGACGCCTCGATCGGGCCCGATGCGTTCTTCAAGGGCTGGTTCGTCTATGGGACCAACCTGCCCTTCACGATTCCCGACAGCGCCCGAAACCTCGAGGCGGCCGCACAATCGCTGGACCTGTTCGTGGTCATCGACACGATGCCCGCGGAGATCACCGGCTATGCCGACGTGGTGCTGCCGGAATGTACCTACCTGGAACGGATCGACCCGATTCGCAACAGTCCGGAGCGGAATCCGTCTCTCGCGGTGTCGATGCCGGCATTCGAGCCGCGCCACGAAACAAAGCCCGCCTGGTGGATGGCCAAGCAGCTGGCGGAGCGGCTCGACCTCGGCCGTTATTTCCCCTGGGACGACTACGCGGAAGTGGTCGATTGGCAATTGCAGCAGGTCGGCAGTTCGCTCGAGGAGATGCAGCGACTCGGCGTGAAGAACTTCCCCCGCACGACCCCGATGTATTTCACGCCGGGACAATCCGTCGAGTTCTTCACCGAAAGCGGCAAGATCGAACTCTACTCGGCGATGCTGGCCGGCTTCGGACAGGATCCGATGCCGGTCTATACTCGCCCGGAGCGCCCGGAGCCCGGCTATTTCCACCTGAATTACGGACGTGCCCCGGCCCACACCTTCGGCCGCACCATCAACAACCCGCAGCTGTTCGAACTGATGCCCGAGAACGCCGTCTGGGTGAATCCGCTCGTTGCCAACGAACTGGGGCTGAACAGTGGTGACTACGTACGCCTGAAGAATCAGGACGGGGTCATCAGCAACCGGGTGCGGGTGCGGGTCACCGAACGCATCCGGCCCGACTCGGTGTATATCGTGCACGGCTTCGGCCATACCGACGCCCGGCAGCGCCTTGCCGCCGGTCGCGGCGCCGACGACAACGGACTGATGACCCGGATCCTGGTCGATCCGATCATGGGTGGCACCGGCATGCGCGGCAATTTTGTAACCCTGATTTCCGAGGAGTACACCGCATGATCCGCTATGGCATGGTGATCGATACCCAGCTGTGCATCGGCTGCGGCGACTGCGTGGTCGCCTGCAAGACCGAGAACAAGCTGCCGGCCGGCCTGAACCGCGATTGGGTGGTCGAGGCCACCCGCGGACGCTATCCCGACCTGACCACCGAATTTCGCTCGGAGCGCTGCAATCACTGCTCGCATGCCACCTGTGTGCACACCTGCCCGACCGGAGCGAGCCATCTCTGGAAGGACACCAACATTGTGCTGGTGGATCCCGGCAAGTGCACCGGCTGCAAGGCCTGCATCGCGGCCTGTCCGTACGATGCGCGGCTGATCATGACGCCGGACGGCTACATCGACAAATGCACGTTCTGCCACCATCGGGTGGAGAAGGGCGAGGATCCCGCGTGCGTCAGCTCCTGCCCCACGCACTGCATGCATTTCGGCATCCTGGACGAACCCAGTTCGGCGGTCTCGCGCCTGCTCGCATCCCGCCAGCAGAAGGTTCTGCTGGACGAAACGGGCAATCAGCCCAACGTCTACTACCTCATCTGACGGCCCCGCCGGAGAAGCACAATCATGCTCGAGGAACTGCTGGTCACGGTACGTAGCAACCCGAAGATCGACCCCAGCCTGGGTATCTGGAGCTGGGAGATTCCAGCGTACCTGTTCATGGGCGGCTTGACCGCCGGAATCATGCTCTTCGCCTCGCTGATGGTGCTGCTCGCACGGGATGAGGAATTCCCCTTCGTGGCCCGCAAACTGCCGATCTGGGCTCCGATCGTGCTGTCGGTCGGAATGCTGTTCCTGTTTCTGGATCTGAGCCACAAGCTCTACGTATGGCGCTTCTACACTTCTTTTCAACCGTCCTCGCCGATGTCCTGGGGCTCCTGGATCCTGCTCCTGGTCTACCCCGTCAGTATCCTGCTGGCCGCCTGCACGCTGCGCCAGGGCTATCCCTGGCTGGGGCGACTCGTGGACCGCTTCGCGATCGGGAAGGGTATCGTGGATTTCTCCTGCCGGCATCGCGCCACGGTGGCCCAATGGGGACTGGTCCTCGCGGTCTTCCTCGGCTTCTACACCGGCATCCTGCTCTCCGCATTCAGCGCCCGGCCGTTCTGGAACACCGGATTTCTCGCGCCGCTATTCCTGGTCTCGGGCATGTCCGCCGCCGCGGCGCTGGTCCTGCTCGGCACGCGTAACGAGCACGAGCGCCACACCTTCACCCGCATCGATATCGTGCTGATCACAATCAAGCTGGCGCTGATCGCGCTGCTGCTGGTCAACCTCGCGACCGGGTCGGGCGTCCAGATCGAAGCCTCGCAGATGGTCTTCGGGGGCGAGTTCGCGATACCCTTCTGGGTGTTCTTCATCATCCCTGGCGTGATGCTCCCGCTGATCCTCGAATACTGGGAACTGAAGGGGCGCCGGCGGGCTTGGATGTTCATCAGCCCGGTACTCGCGCTGTACGGTGGCTACATGCTTCGCCATCTGACGGTCGACCTGGGCCAGACCTCCAGCTACCTCAATTACGTCAATGCCTTCGATCCCGCGCTTCTGGATTTGCTGCGATGACCCGTTGCCACCCGCCGACGAGAGGGACTGTCCGAAATGTCACGTAATCTGCTGATCACCCTGATTATCCTGGCGATCCTCCTGCTCGGCGCGGCGGCTCTGTTCGCCTACAGCCAAACTCCCAGCGTGGCGGCCACCCCGGAACGCATGGCCATGGTGGGCCGTATGATCCTGCGCGGGGAAGACCAGGTGACCGTGCCTGAACTTTCGCAGCGCATCATCGCGGACCGCCGCGACTTCGTCCTGGTCGATCTGCGCCCCGCGGGCGATTTCGACGCCGAGCACATCCCCGGCGCGCGCAACATGACGCTCACCGAAATCCTCCAGCCCGACACGGCCCGGTCCGCGGCAGGCGGGCGCACGCTGATTCTGTACGACGCCGGAAACACCCAGGCGGCCCAGGCCGCGGCACTGCTTCGGGTGGCCGGGGTCGATGCCCAGGCCCTGCGGGGCGGCTTCGATCACTGGCTGCACTTCACCGTCGATCCGGAGAGCGAGCTCCCGGGACAGACACCCATCCTGAGCCGTGCCGAACGGCAGGCCGTTGCCTGTTATTTCCACGGGGAATACATGCCCTCCGCGGGAATCCCCATCCAGCCGCCGGCCAGTGCCGCGTACGCGCCTCCAGTCGCGCCCGTACAACCGGCAGCGGCAGCCGATCCGCTGGGTCTCGGCCTGGGCCTGGGTGTGGGCACCGTCGCCCCGGCCGCGCCGGCACAACCCGATCCGCTGGGTCTCGGCCTCGGTCTCGGCGTGGGTACCGTGTCACCGCCGCCACCCGCCCCGGCGCAGGCCGATCCGCTCGGACTGGGTCTGGGTCTTGGCGTCGGTACCGTGGCCCCACCGGCGGCGGCCGTTCCGGATCCCGCCGCACCCCCCGCACGCCGCCCGGGTCTTCGCGTCGGCCAGGGTTGCTGAGCGCAGAACCCGCGCATTCGTGACCGGTTCCCTCGGGCGCGTCTTCGCGGGCGGAGTGCTCTGGTTTCTGCTCGCCGCCCACGCCAGCGCGGATTGCCTTTCCTGCCACCAGCCGCACGGGCCGGTGGCGGGAGACCCGCATGCCTTCCTGGAAAATCGCTGCAGCAGCTGCCACCTCGGCGATCCCGACGCGCTCGAGGCGGTGAGCGCACACGCCGGGATGGTGGTTTCTCCCGGTCAG
>SLNI01000212.1 GCA_007133115.1 Thioalkalivibrio sp.
CCCGTAATCGACGCCGATACCGACCGAGATCGCGATCACCGGCAAGGTGGATACCTTGAGGCCGATGCCGAGCAGGGCCATCAGCGCGCTGCACATCACCGCAACGATCATCAGCGGCACCACGATGCACAGGGTCGCGCGCCAGGAACGGAACTCGGCGAAGAACAGCAGGCCGATGGTGCCGAAGACCAGCAGCAGGATGGTGACCGACGCCGCGTCGACGGCCTCGTTGGTGGCGGCCATCACCCCGACATTCCCGGATGCGAGCAGGAAGTCGAGTTCGGCGGAGCGATGCTGTTCGCGGAAGCGTTTCACCTCGTCCACCACGTGTGCGATCGTCGCGCCGTCGTGATCCCGGGTGAAGATCAGCACCTGCATCGCACTGCAGTCGGTATTCAGAAGGCCGGTTCCGGTATCCACGGGCGAGACGGCCTGCGACAGGATCGTCGGATTCCGCGAGAGCGCGCGCCAGGTCGGGTGTCCCTCGTTCCAGCCCGCATTGATCACCTTGGCCACACCGGGCAGTCCGATCACGGTCTGCACACCGTGGACGCCGCGCAGCGTGGTCTCGAACCGGTCGATGGTATCCATGATGTCGAAGTCGGTGCAGGCGCCGTCGACGTCGTGGCTCTGCACGATCACGGAGAGCACGTTCACCCCGATCGAGAACGCGTCGGTGATCGCCCCGGAGTCGAGGTTGTAGCGTGAGTCGGCACGCAATTCCGGGACGCCGGTGCCGAAGTCGCCGGTGCGCAGGTCGCGGGCCTGCCACACGGCCGCCAGCAGGATCACGGCCGTCAGTGCCAGGACCACGCGTGCGTTGCGCGGCTCCACCAGGCGCTTGAGCCGTAGCCAGAGCCAGTCGCCCGCGTGTTCGCGGCGGGCCGCGCGTTCAACCTCCCACGCGGGGAGCCGGGTCCAGGAGAGCAGCACGGTCAGCAGCAACAGGTTGGTGATCAGGATCAGCGCCACGCCCAATCCGGCCGTGAGCGCCAGCTCCCGCACCATGTCGATCTCGATGCGCATGATCACCAGGAACCCCACGGCGGTCGTGGTGAGGGCCATGGTTGCGGGGACGAAGAGCTTGCGGAAGGCGTTCCGGGCTGCCTCCAGGGGTACGGTGCCCGCGATCACTTCGAGGCGCCAGGCGTGGGTCATCTGCACGGCATGGCTGACGGCGATCGCGAAGATCAGGAAGGGCAGCAGAATGGACATCGGATCGATGCCGAATCCCAGCATCGGCAGCAGCCCCAGCAGCCAGGCCACCGGGATCATGGCGCTCACCAGCGTCAGCGCTGCGAGACGGGCGGATCCGGAGTACCAGAACAGCAGCAACGCGGTGATCGCAAACGACACGCCGAAGAACACCACCACGCCGCGGGCCCCGTCGGTGATATCGCCCACGGCCTTGGCGAAACCGATGATGTGGACGTTGACCCCGTCGCGCGCGTGGCGCGTGCGGATCTCCTCCAGTTGGGCCGCCACGCGCGGGAGGTCCAGCCGCGCGCCGGTCTCCGGATCGGTCCCGAGGAGTTCGGCGCTCACCAGCGCGCCCTGGTGATCGTTCGCCACCAGGCGGCCCACCTGCCCCGATTTGAGTACGTTTTCCCGGACGGTGGCCAGTTCTGCCGGAGTGCCGCTGAACCCTGCGGGGATCACGTTGCCGCCGGCGAATCCGGCCTCCACGATTTCGATGAAGCGCACGTTCGGTGTGAACAGTGATGTCACCGTGGCGCGGTCCACGCCCGGGATGAAGAACACCTCGTCGGTCACCGACCGCAGGGTCTCAAGGAAGCGGGCGTCGTAGATTTCTCCTTCCTCCCGAATCAATGCCACGAGGATGCGGTTGGCGCCGCCAAAGCTGTCTCGGTAGGCCAGGAAGGTTTTCATGTACGCGTGCTGAAGCGGGATCATCTTCTCGAAGCCCGCATCCACCTGCAGCCGGGTTGCCGAAGCGACGAACACCAGCGTGGTCAGGACGAACACCGTGAGGAACGGAACCCGCCAGGCGAACAGCCGATCCGCGCTGCGGTCGATGAATCCCCGGAATGTCATGGCGTGTCTGCGGGGTTCATGGTCCCCTCCAGGATCCATTCCTGAACCCCGTCTTCGCCAAACAGCAGGTAGCGTCCAGGTGTTTCGGTCGCCAGCAGGGTTGTCCACAGGTTGCCGGAAGGGGAGGGCAGCCGCTGCAGGCTCTGGCCATGGTCGGCACTGACCCGAACCGTGCCGTTCTGCCCCACGAGAAAGACCCGACCGTCCGGTGTTACGCGACCGCCGAACAGCGAAGCCTGCGTGTCGCTGTCGACTTCTTCCCAGGAGTCACCCCGATCGCGGGACCGGAACACGTGGCCGCGCATGCCATACAGCAGAAGCGCGCCATCCGCAGTGGCCAGAACGCCGAAAAACGACCCCGCGTAGGGTGTGTCCAGTGCCGACCAGTTCGTGCCGTGATCGTCGGAGCGAAGTAATGTGCCGGCTTCACCCGCGATGAATCGATCGGCTTCGATGGCTGCCATTGCGTTGAGATGAAGCTCGTTCGCGTCGGGATCGTTCCGGGTCCAGGTCCGCCCCGCGTCCTCGCTCGTCATCAGGCGACCATAGGCACCCAGGGCAAAGCCCCGGCCCTTCGCGTCGAACTGTACCGCCAGCAACGGTTCCGCGTCATCCGGCGCCGAGAACACTTCGGACCAGGTCTCGCCGCGGTCGTCGCTGCGCAGGATCCGTGCGTCGTGGCCCACCGCGACCAGTGTCTGGTGATCGACGACGGCCAGGGCCGTGAGCAGGGTCTCGAATGGGTTCGCGGCTCGACGCCACTGGTGTCCGTCGTCGTCCGAAAGAAAAATATGCCCCCGCTCGCCGACCGCGACGATGCGCAGTCCGATCCGCTGCGCATCCAGCATCAGCAGGTGTTCGATCCGCACCTCCGTGGCCGGCATCGGGGGGGCGGGGCGCTGGGAGAAGGTAAACCCCACGGCCGCGACGACGAGGACAACGAACAGGATTCCCGGAAAACGACGCATCACCGTTGGCACGGGCGGGTCCGAACCTCGCGTCGTTTCGGTCAGCGGGTGCCGATGCCGCGCAATCCCGACGGGGTGAAGCGCGCGGGCCGAGGCTCCGTCGCCACGTAGACCCGGGGTTCGTCATTGCGCAGACCCATCGCGATATAGCGGCCGGACTGCAGGTCGTGATGTACCTCGAGCGACGGGTACTGCATCGGGATGTCGTAGAAATTGATGTTGTGCTGCTCGGCTACACGCCAGAGCTGGTCGCGGGCATCGTACTTGTCCACCACCAGCGCCATCCAGGAGTCCTCGTCGAGGTAGAAGGTCCGACGCTTGTAGATGTGGCTGGTGCCGTCCTTCAGTCGGGCATCCACCACCCAGACCCGGTGCAACTCGTAGCGGGTGTGTTCCGGGTTCAAGTGACCCGCCTGCAACACGTCGCCCATCGCAATGGTATCGCCGACCAGGCGATAGGAGTTGTAGGGCACGAAGATCTCGCGCTTGCCCACCAGCTCCCAGTCGTAGCGGTCGATGGCGCCGTTGAACATGATGAAATCATCGTTGGTGCGCAGTCCGTCCGCCGCGGTGCCCGGGTTGTCGTAGGCCACGTTCGGCGCCAGGCGAACCCGGCGTTGCCCCGGGTTGTAGGTCCAGGCCTGACGCGAATCCAGAAACTCGTGAACCAGCAGGATCTGTCCGGCCAGGCGCGCCGGCGCGGTTACGTTCTGCAGGAAATTGGCGATCTTCTTTGGCTCGATCTGGTCCGGGGACTTGCTCAGGCTGCCGTAATGGAAGTCGTACTCGTAGTCGAACCGCACCGGGGTGTAGTTGCCGGTGCGGGTCACCGCCGCCTGGCTCCAGTTCATCAGGTAGGACTCACCCCGGTAACGAACCAGATGGTTCCAGATCGCTTCTGCCCCGCTCTTTGGCATGGGGAATGGAATGCCACCGGTGGTCCCCTCGAAGGTGAGTCCATCTTGAGCCATCGAAACCCGGGTCGCGTTGGCCCGGTTCTGTTCGTAATGCCCTTCGGGAAAAGCCGCGCTGCGACGCGTCGGGTAAATGTTCATCTTCCAGCTGGGGTAGGTCTCCAGCATCGCGACCTGACCTGGGGTCAAAAAGTCGCGGTACGCGTCCAGGTTGCTTGCGTCGATGGTGAACAGGATTGCGTCATCGGCGAAGGGGTCCGGATAGTGATCGCCCGGAACGTGGCCTTCGGGCGCGCGGGTCAGGCCGCCCTCCCAGGCCGGAATGGTGCCCGCCGCGTTGCCCGCACGCTCGGCGCCCATGGGAGTCAGATCTTCCCCGAGTCGGGCGGCCTCGGCCTCCGGAACCTGCGCGTGAGCCAGTGCAGTCGACAGGATCAGCAGCACGGCCGCCGCGAGAAGTGTGCTTGGGTTGAACATGGGTCTCGAGCTCCTGAATGCCTGGGTTGCTCAGAACGAGTAGCTGACGCTGATCGCGAGGAAATCACGATCCTTGAGCGGGTTGGTGCTGCTGGCGTAGCTCCGTGCCTGTCCGGCGGGATTGGGGGCGGGGTCGGTCCCGCGGATCTCCCTGCCGCCGAAGAACGAGGTGTAGGCGATGTCCGCCTGCCAGCGCTGCAGGTAGTTCACGCCCAGGCCCAACGTCAATGCCTTGGCGCCTGCATTGAACGTCGGGCTGCGCCCGCTGACATCATGCGAGAAGCCGATGCGCGGCAGCAGGGTCGCCGCCCCCAGCGCATTCGGATACTCGAACCGGCCGAGCAAGCGGTAGCCCCAGGAGTCCTTGGTTGCGAAACAGCCGGAATCGGTGGAGCCGAAGGCTGCCGCCGCCGATGATCCGGGTTGCGGGAGATGGCAACCGGCCGCGGCAAACTCGAGGCCCGATGGAAGCTCGAGCCGCGTATACCCGAGCTCGCCCACCAGGACCAGCTGGTCTGCGCCCAGGAATTGCGGTACCGCCTTGGTGCCGGTGAGCTGCAGTTGGTGCATGCCGACCCTGCGGTAGCCCTGGATCTCCTCGCCGTAGGGAACCGCGAACGCCTGGTTCGGGTTGGTCGAGGTGACCTGGTTCGCCAGTCCGAGTGCCGCATTCAGGATCTCGGCGGAGGGCAGTTGCACCGGCTGGTTGCGGCGGTAGGAATACTCCCCCTGAAGGGCGCTGTCGGCCGGACCGGCGGTGTTGAAACTCACGCCGAGCAACTGGATGTCCTTAGGATATTCAACGAAATAACTGCCCTGCGGTGAGGCGCCCGATCGCGCGGCCAGGCCCTGCGCCGCCTGGCAGGCCACGCGTGTCGCGGAGACCGCGTCCCCGGTCTGCTGGAACACCTGCCCGAAGGTGGGCACATCAAAAACCTGGCACCCGGGAACGATGGTGGCATCCGTCGTGATCCCGCCGCGATAGCCCGATACGAACGGAGTGCGGCTGTGGTAGTTCGCGAAATAAAAGCCGAACTCGGTGAAATTGAGGTCCGGCGCGAAGGCTCGGAGCGCGAACCCGTATTCATCGCCCGAGCTCGGCTCGCGGTCGGCCGACCGCGGTGCGATCAGGCGTGCGGTGGGGCTGAGCGGGAATACACCCGCAGGGCCATTGGCGTCATTGCGGCGGCCATACCCGGTATAGGCATTGTCTCCGCCGGTGGCGACGAAATCGTTCGTGCTGAAAAAAGTCCCGACCGGTTCGAGCCGGGTCTTGTCCCACTCCGCGATCCAGACGCCTTCCAGCGCAACGTTGTCGGTGAGCGCGTGTGAGCCCCAGAGCATCCCGACCGGCATCAGGCCCTCGCGGAGTTCCGAGCCCGGAATGCGCAGCCGGGTGACGTTGATCGGGTTGAGCACGTTGATGCCGTTCTGGATGAACGTGCTCTCGCCCCAGCTGACCACCTGTCGCCCGGCACGCAGGTTCAGGTCACGCCCCCCCACATCGAAGCGGCCGCGCACGAAGGCATCGAGGATCTCGGCGTCCCGGCCCGCCTCGTCGCGGGCGGCGCGGCTCAGCTCGTTCTTGTTCCAGATGGCATCGTCGTAGAAATACGATGCGCGCAGAAAACCGCCGAAATTCCGGTAGTCGAGCTCGAGGTCATGGGTCACCTTGACCGCCGAGGAAACCAGGTCACCGCGATCGTAGTTCAGGTTGCCGTCGTCGGCGTTCGGGTCACGCGAGGTGCCGCCGTTGGCGATACTGACCAGGGTCGGATCGCGACTCTCCATGCGCCACAGGGCGCCCAGCGAGACCGTGGTGTCGAAACTGCCCCGCAGTTCGCCGTCCTCGCTGGAGAATTCGAAGGCCTGTCCCGGTGCCGCGCCGCCCAGCGCACAGGCAA
>SLNI01000233.1 GCA_007133115.1 Thioalkalivibrio sp.
CCGGGTTCATTCGAACTCAGCAAAGCACAGTCCTTGCTGGGGTCAGCCGGTGGCTGTGCTGCGGCCAGCGCGAATCACGAACAGGCTCTGGCGCCGCCGCGCCTCTGTCGCGCCCCACGGGAATTCGCGCGCAAGGAATCACTGGCCCGGCCTTCCCCTTATCCCCCGGAGCCGCCGCCTTTCTTGCTCGGTGCGGAACGCTCCGCGCGATCCTGGGTGGGCACCATCCCGTGGCGGTTCCCGTAGGCGTACAGCGCCAGGCGGTTGCAGAGATCCAGCTTGTCGTAGATCGCGGTCAGGTGATTGCGCAGGGTGTGCTCACTGATGTTCAGGCGCTCGGCGAGGGCCCGGCTGGTCGCCGAGGCATCGCCGGCGATCGCCTCCACCACCTCCCGTTCCCTGCGGGTCAGCCGCGCGATCTTGTGCTGTTCGGGATCGCTCGCCGACTGCCCCTGGCTCCGGGCGAGCCCCAGAAAGATCCGCCCAGCCGCCTCCCGATTGATCCAGATCCCCTCTTGGTGCACGCGCAGGATCGCCTTCAGGACGGTCTCGATCGGTTCCCCCTTGTGCACGACGCCGTTCGCGCCGGCCAGCATCAGGCTATCTTGCATCTCGGTGTCCTCGGAGCCGGTCAGCGCCAGGATCCGCGCCGTGCTCACGACCGTGAGGTCCGCGATGGTATCGGCCCCCAGCGGGCCGTCGATGTCCATCAGGATCAGGTCCGGCGGGGTGGCGATCACGCAGGCCAAGGCGGCGTCCTGGGAACGGGCACAGCCCACCGCCTCGAGTCGCGGATGTTGCGCCGCCACGAACTGCTCCAGTCCCCAGGCGCCGATCGGAAAGGCGCTAACGATCAGGATGCGGATGGCGTCGCCATCGGTGGCGTGCAAAAATTCCATCGTGTTCGGCCCGTCTCTGGTCGCTGGTGGGTACTAGGACTTTTGTACTGGTTTATACCGTGCTGGGGCAGGGCAAAGCAACCAGTAAAAAGGCCGCATTGTCCCATGCCACGCCCGCGGCACCTAAGTACCTTTGATAAGCAACGCGAGCAACGATGCGAAGTCCGTGAGTCGGTCTGCCTCCCGGTGTATCTGGCGGACAATGGCTTGGGTCTGACCCGAGACCTCAGCGTAAGCGGAGTCTGCTTCGAGACGGAGTGTGCGGTGCAGGCCGGTGAATCGGTCGCATTCGCCGTTGAGCTGGATCGGCCGGAGCGCACGCTGCGCATGCAATGCCAGGGCAGGGTGGTTCGGATAGAGGATCGAACTGGCGCCATAGGTGTTGCGGTGAAGTTGCTGCGAGCGAGGTTGGAGGCGGGGTTTTGAGGTTTGGCGCAGCATGAAGGAAGCGGGGCGATTGACAATCCGATTCACCAACACGGTGGGCATTCGGTTGTGTGTGGCTCAGGGCTAAATAAATGGGTGTCCAATTCTTGCTTTCTGGTTAGGTTGTGGTCCTGGCTTCCCGTGGCGTTCGGTGGGGGAGATCTGCCGGATTCGCGGGCTCGTCGTTTTAGCTAGGGGTCGGTCCCGGCTTGGCATGCTGCAGGCGTAGCGGCAGGGGGCAGGGGTGGAGCGGAAGCGTCGCCGGCGTCCGCTTTGCGCTTAATAAGGACAAAACGAAGGTCTCGTTTGCGTAGATGTTCGACAAAGCAGTTTCCGAAACGAATCAACCAACTGAAAGGACAATGTGGATGAACACAGGACAGATGTTTGAAAGATCGTTTCCCATGCGGCGCACGCTGATCGCGGCGGCGGTGGGTTTTGCCCTCGCCGCAGGATCGGCCTATGCACAAGTGCCCGATCCCAGCACCGAAGACCCGAACACGCCCTTCGTCACCGACCTCAAGATCAACGACCTACCCCTAAGCACCGACAACACTGCACCCACCGAGATCGTGCTGGATGGCCTGCCTGAGACCGTCGATGTCTCGTTCAAGGTGTGGATGTTCGGGCCGGAAAGCAAAGACAAAGGTAAGTCTTATGACCCGCCACAGTTTCCTTGCACCACCGACAAGGTCGACAGTGTGGAGGCCACCGCGGAGGGAAGCATCATCTACGGGCCCGAAGATGAGCCGTTCTCCGGCGCCACGATCCCGGGCGCTCTGGCTACCCCGTACGCAGGCTGCGACCAGCTGGTCGAGTTCGAGTGGGCAGTGGACGAACTGGGAGTGTACGAGGTCGTTGCCACTGCGGTGAAAGACGGCGCCACGACGGACAAGGACGGCAACGAGCTTGATCCGCCAGAAGCTGACAAAGTCGGGACGATGACCGGCTATGTCGAGTTCGTTCTGAACGCCGAAACCTGCTGGTACGAAGAGGGCGCATGGAGTGCAGGAGACGCTTGGCCGGGTGCGAGCAGCCCCGCGACCTACACCGCCTACAACGGCGCAGCGATTACGGTGGACCTGCTGGCGGCGAGAGACCAGATGCTGGCCGGCACCGTGGACTTCTCGGCGCCGGACAATAACGAGGTCACGATCACGATCGAGCTCGAGGACGGGTGGCGCTTCGCCGAGGAGGACGAGGAGGACGGCGACGACAACGTCTACGTCCAGGGCTATGACGAGTTGCCGGAGGATGGTGACGATGGTTTCGGCAATCCGCGCTACGGGCAGTTTGCGAACAAGGACAAGGCTGAAGAGAGCCCGTTCGAGATCGTGGTTCCGGAGGCCAACTTCTACGTCGTGAAGGTTAGCGTCGAGGAAGAGCGCGCATGCGCTGTCAACGGCGAATGACCGCCCGCTGACAGCCCCCTCGGGGGCGGGAAGTCTGCAGGTTCTCACTGAGGCGGCCCGTGCGGCCATCGAGTGGAGCAGAGGGGCCCGGTCTTTCGACCGGGCCCCTCGTTTTTTCATCGGCGCGCAAAGCATCGGCCGCACGGGGTCAAACCCTGCGCAGGGGATCGCGGTGTTAGCCGATGCTTTGTATCATCGGACGGGGGAGAGGACCGAGTTTCCTGAAGTTCTCCGCCAGCCCCGCCGAACGCAGACGGAACCCGGCGCACCGAGCAGCGTGCTAGACAGCGTTTGGCGGTTCCGAAGCACAACTTGGATGCAACCATGGCATTTCCTGCAACGGATGTTCGGACCATGCCCCGCGCGGCGACCGTGCTTCTGCTTGCCGCCATCGGGGCGCTGGCCGCCCAGGCGATTTGGCGTGCGATCGATTCCGGCCGGCCGCCCCCGGTGACTGTCGAGAGCCGGACGGGGTGGTACGCCCCTGCCGGCGCGCACGATGGCTCGCCGCTGTCACCGCTGACCGATCTCCCGGTGTTCGGAACGCTGGCGCTGGCTGCGCCACAAACGCCGGTCTTGGCGCCGGAGACGGCCCTGCGCCTGCGTCTCCTCGGTCTGGTCGCGTATGACAGCCCGGGGCAGGGACGCGCGATCATTGCCGAGGAGGGCGGCCCGGAGCGGGTGTATGCGGTGGGTGATCCTGTGTCGGGCGGCCAAGCCCGGCTTCACCGGATCCACGCCGATCGTGTGATTCTGGAACGCGACCGCAGCTTCGAGACACTGCGCCTGCCACTGGCCGACACGACGGCGCTCGTCGCCGCGCCCTCGGAGAACTGGCGCTCGGCTTTTGAAACGGGGCTCGATCCGGGCTATGAGACAGGGTTCGCTGGGGAAGAAAGCGAGGGGAAGCCTCAACGCCCGACCCGCGATCCGGGGCTTATGGTTCTCGAGACCCGCAGGGTCGTGCGCGATGGCGGGTTACGCGGGCTGCAGGTGCGCAACACCGAGAACGGCCGAAGCTTCCGGCAGATGGGGATCGAACCGGGCGACGTGATCATGGCGATCAACGGCTTCCCGGCGTCGCGGGTCCGTCTGAACCAGGCGGGCGTCGAGCACCTCCTCTCGAGTGGGCTGCTGGAATTCGTACTGGAGCGGGACGGCGAGATGCGGCAGGTCAGTATCGACCCCGTGGCGCTGAGGGGCGGTGATTGAGGGTGGCCGCAGCCAAGCTTTCTACGCTTGCGGACGCGTCCTGTGTGCTCCAAACCACCCTTTGTACCCTGCACCCTGCACCCTGCACCCTGCACACGCCAGGGCCGGCAAGCCCGATGAACGACGGAGAATAAGCGACGCATGAGCACCGACCCTCAGGCCGCCCGGACCAGCTACGACGAGGTCCCGTACGCGAGCTACCCGTTCGCCCAGACCCATCCCGACCGGCTGGCGACGCTGGGGCGCCTATTCGGACTGGAGCCGGCTCCGGTCGCGGCTTGCCGGGTGCTGGAACTCGGCTGCGCGGCCGGCGGAAACCTGATCCCGATGGCGACCGCTCTACCCCAGGCAGAGTTCGTGGGCGTGGACCTGTCCTCGGTGCAGGTGGCCGAGGGCCTCAGGATCATCGAGGCGCTCGGTCTCCGCAATATCCGGCTGCTCGCGATGAGTATTGACGAGGTCGATGAACGCCTCGGATCGTTCGACTACGTGCTTACGCACGGCGTCTACTCCTGGGTACCAGGCACGGTCCAGGAAGCGATTCTCCGCATCTGCGCGAATCAGATGCGCCACAACGGCATCGCGTACGTGAGCTACAACACGCTGCCCGGATGGCGCATGCGCGGGATGATCCGCGATCTGATGCGCTTCCACGCCATGGGGTTCAGGGATGCGCGCGAGAGGGTGGCGCAGGCGAGGGCCATACTCGACTTCCTCGCTAAGTCGGTTTCTGCGGGCGGCACCGCGTTTGCGAACAGCGCGTACGGGATGCTCCTGAAGTCGGAACTGGAGGACCTGCGCGGACGCGCGGACCATTATATTCTACACGAACACCTGGAGGACTCGAACGAGCCCCTGTACTTCCACGAGTTCATGGAGCGGGCGCACAAGCATGGCCTGCAGTATCTTGCCGATGCCGACTTCTCCACGATGCTGGCGACGAACTTTCCATCGGAGGTCACCCAGACGCTGCAGCGCATCGCACCGGACCTGATCCGACAGGAACAGTTCATGGATTTCCTGCGCAACCGGACCTTCCGCCAAACCCTGCTGGTGCACAAGGATGTGGCCGTCAACCGCAAGCTGACACCCCAGCGCATGACACCGCTGTGGGTGAGCGGGGAGTTGCAGCCGGCTCAGCCGGATGCGGATCTCTCTTCCAATGAAGGGCTGGAGTTCCGGAGCCCCGGAGGCGGTCAGTTGACTACGCCACGGCCAATCACGAAGGCGGCATTGGTTGTGCTTTCCCGACACTGGCCCGAGGCCTTGCCATTCGCAGAACTTGTTCGAAGCGCCGCCGCGCTGCTGGACCACCGGACTCGGGAGTCCGGGCAGCAGAACATGACGACCGCGGAAGGCTTAGCAGGCGATCTGCTGAGAGCCTACGGAGCGGGATTAATCGAGCTGCACGCGACGCCGTCCGGCTTCGTGACCCGCCCCGAGGCGCGGCCAACCGCGAGCCCGTTAGCCCGGTGGCAGGTCGGACACGGCCTGACAGATCTGACGACGCTGAGGCACCAGACCGCTCGCGTCGAACAGGACCTCGGGGGGATCTTGCAGCTTCTGGACGGGAGCCATGACAGGAGGTCGCTTGAACGCGCCGTCGCTGACTCGATTCTCAAGGGACCCGGGGGCAAGAGCATGAGCCGCTCCGCAGTAGAATCCGCCGCACGGAAACGTGTTGACGATGCTTTGGCACAACTCGGTCGGCTGGCATTGCTCGTCGCTTAGTCATCGTCAAGCACGAGCGTCATTGGGGTCAAGGTCACAAGCTCATTGCGGGTTCACTGGGGTCAGACCTTGCCTTTTGCCTCAGCGATATGCGGGATCCGCTGAGCTCGTGGCGCTCCAACTTTCCCATCGCCAAGGCTCCAAGGATTCGGATGAGTCGCAGGCGGGGCAAAAGGCAAGGTCTGACCCCGCGTATGCTGCGCTGATGCGGCTAAACTCGTGGGTATTGTGGGTCACGAGGGTGGTGTCTTCCGCCAGTGCGTGGCATGCGATACCAGCTCTATGCCGAGCAGGCTAGACTTTGACCGTCCCCTATTTGGAGTCGACCATGAACCCAGCCTTTGACCGCATTACGATCGATCCGGCCGTGATGAACGGCCAGCCCTGTATTCGCGGCATGCGCCTAACCGTCAAGCGGGTAGTCCGTGCCATGGCGGCCTACCCGGATCGAGCCGAGATGAAGCAGGAGTATCCGGAATTGGAGGACGAGGACCTGCGCCAAGCCCTGGAATTTGCGGCCAGCTATCTGGACGACGAAGAAATCCTTCTGGGTGCCGCCTGATGCGACTGCTGCTCGATCAAGGACTACCGCGTAGCGCCCTGGTTTACCTGCGGCAATGTCAGATCGAG
>SLNI01000131.1 GCA_007133115.1 Thioalkalivibrio sp.
GGGATCACGTCTTCCGGGAGGACCACGGGCAGGTCGCACTCGGGCACGGGGACCACGCCGCAGCTTGCACAGTGGATCACTGGAATCGGGCACCCCCAGTAGCGCTGTCGCGAGATGCCCCAGTCACGCAGGCGATAGTTGCGGCGACGGCGACCCCGACCCCGCGCTTCCAGCGCTTCGGCGATCGCCGTGAACGCCTCCGACGAGGTCATTCCGGTGAATTCCCCGGAGCCGACCAGCCGCCCGTGCTCGGTGAACGCCTGTTCCCGGATATCCCAGGCACTGCCGTCGATGGGCTCGATGACCTGCGGGATGGGCAGTCCGTACTGCAGGGCAAAGGCATGATCGCGCTCATCGTGTGCCGGGACCGACATCACGGCGCCGGTGCCGTACCCCATCAGCACGAAGTTCGCGACCCACACCGGAATGGCCTCTCCAGTGAGGGGATGCCGTGCCTCGAGACCCAGCGGCCGGCCGCGCTTGTCCATCGTCGCGAGGTCGGCCTCGGCGACCCCGCGGTTCCGGCAACTTTCGACGAAAGCCGCGAGTTCCGGGTCGTCACCCACGCGATCGGCCACCATCGGGTGTTCGGGCGCCACGGCCACGTAACTGACGCCCATCAGGGTATCCGGGCGCGTGGTGTAGACCGTCAGCGTTTCCGCGTTGCCGCAGGCGAAATCCAGCTCCACACCCTCCGAGCGGCCGATCCAGTTGCGCTGCATCGCGCGAACCTGGTCTGGCCAACCCTCGAGCACGTCGAGGGATTCCAGAAGCTCATCGGCGTACTGGGTGATCCGCAGGAACCACTGGGGCATCTCGCGCCGTTCCACCACGGCGCCCGAACGCCAGCCGCGCCCGTCGATGACCTGTTCATTGGCCAGCACGGTCTGATCCACCGGATCCCAGTTCACGGTGGCCAACTTGCGATAGACCAGCCCCTTTTCCAGCAGACGCAGAAACAGCCATTGCTCCCAGCGGTAATACTCCGGATCGCAGGTGGCCAGTTCGCGGCTCCAGTCATAGGCGAAGCCGAGACGCTTCAGCTGCGTCCGCATCTGATCGATGTTCTGCCGGGTCCAGCGCGCGGGCGGTACGCCGTTGGCGATCGCCGCGTTCTCGGCGGGAAGACCGAATGCGTCCCAGCCCATGGGCTGCAGGACATTGCGCCCCTGCATGCGCTGGAACCGCGCGATCACGTCGCCGATGGTGTAGTTGCGCACATGTCCCATGTGTAGCTTGCCCGACGGGTACGGGAACATCGACAGGCAGTAGAACGGCTCCCGACCGTCGTCCTCGCGCGCGACAAAGCTGCGACCCTCCTCCCAGCGCTTTTGAACCGAGGTCTCGACCTCGAGGGGATCGTAGCTTTCCAGCATCGGGGACACATCCTGACTTGATGAAGATGGGCAGAATACCAGCGCCGAACCATCGCGACCAAGATGAGAGACCGGGGAGCGGCGCATGTCCGCCGGGAAGATCCCCGGTGAAGCAAAACGGACCCCTGCAACGTGCTAAGTTTAGAAGAGGACACCGCCGAGGAGGCATGGACATGAACGAGACCGGCAACCCTGAAGAGGACCGGCTGGAACACGCCTACAACCGCATGCTGCAGAAGCTCTCGACAGACCTGGAAGCCCTGCCTGATCGCAGCGACGTGATTCTGAACGATCTGCTGGAATCCGCTCGCAGCGAGGCTTTGGCCAACGGGCAGATCACGACCGAGGAAGCCGATACGGTGACGGACTATCTGCGCCGTGACCTGCACGACCTGGGAAGCTTCCTCGGCAAGGGCACAACGGATTGGCGCGACTGGCTGCGAATGGACATTGCGATGATCGAGGCCGGCCTGTTGAATGCCCTGAGCTCGGTCGCGGACCAGACCAAGGTCGAGCTGGCCGAATTTGCGGCGCGGGCCTATCGGATGGGCGAATGGCATACGGGGGAAATCACCGGGCCGGGCGAACTCACCTGTATGGAGTGTGGCGGCACCATTCATCTTTCCAAAGCGGGCAGGATTCCGCCCTGTCCGCATTGTCGGCACACGCGCTTTCACCGGGGCGGCCCGGCACCCGAAGGTTCCGAGTAGTCGCGCGGTTCAACGACGGCGACGTGACCAGAGCGCTGGCAGGAGCAGCAGAGCGGAAAAGACAAACGCCGGCCAGGCACCGAAGCGCACGGCGGGCGTTACGCCCGAATGCGGCAGGACGTCGCCCTGCAACACCTCGCGGACGAACAGACCACTGTGTGCGGTCACCCGTCCATCGGCCGCAATCAGGGCCGAGATACCCGTATTGGTGGCCCGAATCATCGGGCGCCCCGCTTCGAGCGCTCGAAAGCGTGCGATCTGCAGATGCTGGTGCGGAGCCAACGTGTTGCCGAACCAGGCGTCGTTGCTGACATTCAGCAGGAATGTCGCGTCCGGCAGCGCGGCCCGAATGCGGCGCGCATAGGCGGCTTCGTAGCAGACGGAGAGCCCGGCCACCTGCCCGGCCATCGGCATCTGCCCGTCTCCCGTGCCGGCACTCAGATCCGACATCGGGATGTCGAGCAACCGGTCGAGCCAATCGAGCCGCTGTCGCAGGGGCAGGTACTCTCCGAACGGAACGAGTTGCCGTTTGTCGTAAACGGCCCCGCTCGGGAGATGGCGGATACTGTTGTACATCGCCCGATCGACCGGGTCGAAATCGAAGATGCCCGTCACCAGTTCCGTGCCCTCGAGCTCCAGACGCTCAGAGAGCGCGTCCAGTTCCGCGTAGACCTCGGCGTAGAATGCGGGGATCGCCGTCTCGGGCCAGACCAGCAGATCGACACCCGCAACCGGAAGACTCAGGCTCGAATAGGTGGCCAACGCATGCTGGATGCCGTCGTCCTGCCACTTGCGGCCCTGATCGATGTTTCCCTGTACAACCGCCACCCGCAACGGTGGCCCGGAAGGCTCCACCCAGTTCCAGGATGCGATCACCGCAGACCCGGCCAGCAGCGTCGCAATCAGCAGCACAGCGGCGATCAGGCGCCGCGCGAGCAGAAGCACCAGTGCCGCAGCCAGCATCGTGACCCAGAGCCCTGCGCCCGCCTCACCGCCCAGTGGAATCCAGGATCGGACCGGGCTGTCCAGCAATACGTGGCCGAGCAGAAGCCACGGGAACCCGGACAACAACCAGCCACGCAGGCCCTCCAGGAGCACATACCCCCCGGCCAGCGCCGACAACCAGACCAACAGCCCGGCGTTCCCGGCCACACGCGCCGCAAGCCAGGCCAGCACCGCAGGGTAGAACGCGAGGAGAAGCACGAATGCACCGGTGATCAGCGTCGCGACGACCCAGGGCGCCTGGCCAAAGATCAGCAGGCTGTTGAAGACCCAGGTCACACCGAATCCGAAGAACCCCAAACCGAAAGCGTAGCCATGGCGAAAGGACGTGCGGGGTTCACATCCGCGCAGGAGCGCGAACCAGAGGGCGAGTGCCGCGGGCGCGAGCAGGTACAGGTCGAACGGTGCGAAAGCCAGCACGAGGAGTCCACCGGCAGCCAACGAGACCCCGGTCGCGGGCCAGCCCGTCAACGCGCGTCCCGCCCATCGAAGCAACGGCTCCGGCGCGCTGGCCGTCGCCGGAGGAGCTTGCGCTTCACGCATCGGAGCGCTCAGGAATCCGCAGTACTGCTGCCGTCGGGTGCAGCCGCAACCCGACGCACCTCCACCAGGTGAAGGCGGCGGTTATCGGCCCGCAATACCCGGAACTGCAGGCCATCGAACGCGACGCTCTCGCCCCGACGCGGCACGTGACCAAACCGCGACAGAAGCAGACCGCCCAGTGTGTCGAAGTCCTCCTCGTCGTACGCGGTCCCGAAATAGGTGTTGAACTCCTCGATCGGGGTCAATGCCTTGATGGTGTAACGGTCACCGGGGTGTTGCATGATCTGCGTGAGGTAGTCGTCGACATCATGCTCGTCTTCGATTTCACCGACGATCTGTTCCAGCACGTCTTCGATCGTGACCAGTCCCGACACACCCCCGTACTCGTCGACCACGATCGCCATGTGGTTCCGACTGAGGCGGAATTCCTTGAGTAGAACATTCAGCCGCTTGCTCTCGGGAACAAACACTGCTGGACGCAGGATTTCCTGCATGTCGAAGGATTCCTCCTGCGTGCCCGTGAAGAATCGAAGCAGATCCTTCGCAAGCAGGATGCCCGCGACCTCATCCCGGCTGTCGACGATGACCGGGATCCGCGAATGCGCGGATGAAACCAGGTCCGGGAGGATCTCCGCAAGACTGGCATCCCGGCGCACCACGTCCATCTGTGCCCGCGGCACCATGATGTCCCGGACCTGCATTTCCGCGACATGGAGTACTCCCTCGAGCATCGCCAGAGCCTCGGGATCGATCAGGTCCCGGGCATGGGCTCCGCGCAGAAGTTCGAGCAGCTGCTCTCGGTCCCGCGGCTCCGGGGAGAGCATCGAACCGAGACGTTCGAGCAAACCACGTAAAGGAGGGCCTTCGGATCTTGCCGTATCAGACATGGGAAAGCCGTGAAGACCTCGGGGTTGCGCTTTGAACAGGGGATCTAGGCATACGGATCCGCAAATCCCAGCCCGGCAAGAATTTCACGCTCGATCGTCTCCATCGCCTCAGCCTCGGTCGGCTCCTGATGATCCATGCCCTGCAGGTGCAGCATGCCATGGACCACCATGTGAGCAAAATGAGCCCGCAGGGACTTGCATTGTTCAAAAGCCTCGGTGGCCAGCACGGGCGCACAAAGCACGATATCGCCAAGGTACACGCTGGCCGAGAACCCGGCCGGGACCGGCGGGGGCGCCGGAAAGGACAGGACGTTGGTGGCATCCGGCTTGCCGCGGAATTCCCGATTCAGCCGCCGCCCCTCCTCCAGATCCACCAGGCGGAGGGTGACGTGTGCGGATCCCGGATTGCGCCAGGCGGACTGGGCTGCCCGGTGCAGTGGTCCGGGACCCGGCCACCCGGTGCGCGACAACCCGTACTGGACCCGCGCGTCAAGCATCGGATCCTGCCGAATCCCCGTGGATCGCATAGGCCTCGACGATGCGCTGGACCAGCGGATGACGCACCACGTCGTCGGCCAGGAATCGGGTCATGCTGACCCCGTCGACCCCGTCGAGGATTCTCGCTGCGTGGCGCAGCCCCGACAGCTGCCCCCGCGGCAGGTCCACCTGGGTGATGTCGCCATTGACGACCGCGGTGGACCCGAAACCGATACGGGTCAGAAACATCTTCATCTGCTCCGCCGTGGTGTTCTGCGCTTCATCGAGGATGATGAACGACTCGTTCAGCGTACGTCCTCGCATGTAAGCGAGCGGCGCCACCTCGATCACCTGGCGTTCCATCAGGCGTGCGACCTGGTCGAAACCCAGTAATTCGTATAAAGCGTCATACATGGGGCGCAGATAGGGATCGATCTTCTGTGCCAGATCCCCCGGCAGGAACCCGAGCCGCTCGCCGGCTTCCACCGCGGGTCGGACCAGCACCAGCCTTCCGATGCGATCCTGCTCCAGAGCCTCCACGGCTGCCGCAACGGCCAGATAGGTCTTTCCGGTGCCCGCCGGACCGATCCCGAAGTTCAGGTCGTGATGCGCGATCGCGTCGAGATAGTGATTCTGGCGGGGGCCCCGTCCTCGGATGACCGCCCGCTTCAGTCGCAGAACGGGTTCGCGCGTTGTCGCGGCAGCGGGCTCGTCGAGATGGGCCGCCTGCAACGATGCGTGCACCTCTTCCAGACTGATCGGCTCGGCCCGAGCCATGCCGTGCAATTCCCGGATCAGCGCTTCGGCAGCGCGGACGGCTTGGTCGGGTCCCGTCAGGCTGAACCGAGCCCCCCGATTGTGCACGTGAACGCCCAGTCGGGACTCGATGAGTCGCAGATGAGAATCCAGCGGACCCGACAGACGCGCAAGCGTCTCCTGGTCCGCGGGGTCCACCGTGAAATCAGCGCGGTTCTGCGGCATACGCCTGAAACGGACCCAGCCCCGTTTCCATGCCGTTCCCCAACAGCGTGCCACGCAAGGAATGCGGCTGCGCCTCGGTAATCAGCAAGTCCACCATCGTGCCCGTCAACTCGGGCGCACCGTCGAAGTTGACGACCCGGTTGTTGGCGGTGCGTGCCGCGAGCCGGGACGGGTCCCGGCGGGAGCGCCCCTCCACCAGTGCCCGCTGCACGCTGCCTGTCATGGCCTGGTTGCGCGCCTGGCCCTGCGCCTCGA
>SLNI01000271.1 GCA_007133115.1 Thioalkalivibrio sp.
CGTCACCCCGGACTTGATCCGGGGTCCACGCGGCGCTAAACCGAGCCGTAGCGCCGATCGATGTAGGCCTCGACCCGGGCCTGGAATTCCTCGGCGATGCGGTCGCCCTTCAGGGTCACGGTCTTCTCGCCGTCTTCGTAGACCGGCGCGACCGGAACCTCGCCCGTCCCCGGCAGGCTGATGCCGATATTGGCGTGGCGGCTCTCGCCCGGGCCGTTGACCACGCAGCCCATTACCGCCACGGTCATCTCCTCGACCCCGGGATAGCGCTGCTTCCAGCCGGGCATCTGGTGCCGGATGAAGGTCTGGATGTCCTGGGCCAGGTGCTGGAAATAGTCGCTGGAGGTGCGTCCGCAACCCGGGCAGGCCACGACCGATGGCAAAAAGCTGCGCAACCCCAGACTCTGCAGGATCTCCTGTGCGACGAGGACCTCCTGCGTGCGGTCGCCCCCCGGCTCCGGCGTCAGCGAGATCCGGATGGTGTCACCGATGCCCTGCTGCAGCAGCACCGCCAGCGCGGCGGTGGAGGCGACGATGCCCTTGGTTCCCATACCCGCTTCGGTCAGGCCGAGATGCAGCGGGTAGTCGCAGCGCGCAGCGAGGTTGGTATAGACCTTGATCAGCGATTGCACGCCGCTGACCTTCGCCGATAGGACGATGTGATCGTGCGGGAGACCCAGAGCCTCGGCCTGCGCCGCGCTTTCCAACGCGGAGGTGATGAGCGCTTCCCGGGTCACGTCCTCGAGCGGCAGGGGTTCGGCTTGGGCCGCGTTTGCGTCCAGCAGACGCGCCAGTACGGCCGGATCCAGGCTGCCCCAGTTCACGCCGATGCGCACGGGCTTGTCGTAGCGGCAGGCGATCTCGATCATCGCCTCGAACTGGCTGTCCCGCTTCGAGCCCTTGCCGACGTTGCCCGGGTTGATGCGCAGCTTCGCGAGCGCCTCGGCACAGGCCGGATGGTTGCGCAGAAGTTTGTGCCCGTTGAAGTGAAAATCACCAACCAGCGGCACCTCCAGGCCCATTTTCGCGAGCCGCTCGCGGATTTCGGGTACCGCGGCCGCGGCCTCCTCGGTGTTCACCGTGATGCGCACGATCTCCGATCCGGCGCGCGCCAGTTCAGCGACCTGAATCGCGGTGCGCACGGCATCCGCCGTATCGGTGTTGGTCATCGACTGCACCACGATTGGAGCGTCGCCGCCCACGATGACCGAGCCGACACGCACGGGGGTGGTGCGATGGCGAAGGATGCCTGGATTCATGGCGGATCAGCGTCGAAGGGAAACAGACCCCTATTCTTGCCCCCGAATCGCGGCACGGCAAGAACCCGCGTCGGTCATCCCAGCTGCAGGATGGCGGTGGCGACGCCGAAATAGATCACGATTCCGACGACGTCCACCACCGAGGTGATCAACGGGGCGCTGGCCGTCGCGGGATCGAGCTTGAGCCGGGTCAGGACGAACGGCAGCGTCATGCCGAAGAGGGAGCCGAACAGCACGACCAGGAACATCGCGATCGCGATCGCATTGGCGATCTGCATCGTGCCCAGCCAGGTGCCCGTAAGCCAGATCGAGGCGGCGAGCGCCAGTCCGAGCGCAGTCGCGACCAGGATTTCCTTCAGGCCCAGGCGGAACCAGTCGCTCGCCTGGATATCCCCGGTGGCCAGCGCGCGCACCATCAGCGTCGAGGCCTGGGCGCCGGCGTTGCCCCCGGTGGCGATCACCATCGGCAGGAAGAACACCAGCGCAACGACGGCCTCGATCGACGCCTCGAAGAACGTGATCGCGGTGCCGGACAGGATGTTCACGACGACCAGGATCACCAGCCAGCCGATGCGCTTGCGATAGAGCATTTTCAGGCTGGCGTCGCGCAGGGACAGTGGCAGGTCGGCGACCGCGGCCATGCGGTGGAAATCCTCCGTGGTCTCGTCACGGATGATATCGAGCACATCGTCCACGGTGATGATGCCCAGAATGGAACCCCACTCATCGACGACCGGCAGCACGTCGAGGTCATAGTGGCTGATGCGCCGCGCGGCCTCCTCCTGATCCTCGTGTGCCTCGATACTGACGATGTCGCTGTGCAGCGTGGTCTGTACGCTGGTGGTGGGCCGACTCAGCAGAAGTTCCTTCAGGCGCACCCAGCCGAGCAGCTGCCCCTTGGGGGTCACCGCGAAAATCGTGTTCACCGTCTCGGCGATCTCGCTGTGTTCGCGCAGGTGGTCCAACGCTTCGGCGACCGTCCACTCGGGCCGTACGGTCGCAAACTCCGGGGTCATGATCCGCCCGGCACTCTCCTCGGGATAGGCGAGCAGCGAGTTCAGAATCTGCTGATCACCCTCGGGCAGGGCGTCGAGAATCGCTTCCGCGTGCTCATCCTGGAGTTCGTCGAGGACCGCCGCGGCATCATCGTAGGACAGCTCGCCGATCAGGCGTGACGCCTGATCGTGATCCAGGTTCTGCAGCAGCTCGGTCTGGTGCTCGGTCGGGAGGTGTGCGTACACCTCGGCCGCACGTTCGTGCCCCAATCGTTCGAACAGTGTGTGCCAGTGCTGCCGGGGCAATTCGCCCAGGGCCAGTGCGATGTCCTGCGCCGGGTGGGCACCGACGAGTTCCGACAGCAGGTCGCCCTCGCCGCGTTCCAGTGCGGTTCGCAGCTCCTGCGCCAGGCTCGGGCTTTCCTTGATGATCGCGTTCATGGCTGTTCGGGAGTCACGCGCCGCCAATGGTGATGTTGAAGATCGCCACGGCCAGCGCGAAATAGATCAGGATACCGAAAATGTCCGCCAGCGACGTGACCAGCGGAATGCTCGCGGTCGCTGGATCGAGCTTGAATCGGGTCAGGATGATCGGCAGCAGCATGCCCACCACGCTGGCCGCGGCGACGATCAGCGTCATCGCAACGGCGACCAGGAATGCCAGCTCCAGCCCGCCGCGCCAGAGTCCGACCAGCGATACCGCCAGTCCCATGGTCAGGCCGAGCGAGACGGAAACGCCGATCTCCTTGCCCCAGAGCTTCAGCCAGTCGCGCGCGGTGACCTCACCGGTCGCGATCGCGCGGACCATCAGCGTCGAACTCTGGGCGCCGGCATTGCCGCCCGAAGCGATGATCAGCGGCAGGAAGAACACCAGCACGACGAGGGCTTCGATCGCCTCCTCGTAGCGGGAAATCACGTAGCCGCCCAGCGCGTTGAACGCGACCAGGACCAGCAGCCAGCCGATCCGCTTGCGAAAGAGCAGGAATGGGCTGGCGTTCTGCAGGCTCAGGGTGAGACCGCCCACGGACCCCATCTTGTGGAAGTCCTCGGTGGACTCGGCTTCGAGCAGATCGACGACGTCGTCCACCGTCACGACCCCGAGGAATACGCCGTCCTCGCCGATCACCGGCAGCGTCTCGAGGTCGTAGTGCTGGATCATCCGCGCGGCCTCCACCGGGCTTTCCAGCACCGATACCGAGATCGTGGCCCCGAGCGGCAACAGGGTTTCCACCGCGTCGTCCGGGCGGCCCCGCAAAAAATGGCGGATCGGGATCGCGGCGAGCAGATGGCGGTCACCGTCGACGACGAAGATCACGTTGTTGGAGTGCTCGTCGGCATTGCGGCGGATGAAGGCAAGCGCCCGCTTCATGCTCCAGTCCGGCTCGACGGCGATCACGTCGGACGACATCAGGCGGCCGACCGAGTTTTCGGGGTAATGCAGTTGCTTCAGGGCCCGTCGAATGGCTCGGAAGGGCAGCAGCCGCAGGTACTCGCGCAGCTGTTCCTCGCTCAGCGACTGCAGCAGCGCGGTGAGGTCGTCGGTTTCCATCTCCGACAGCAGGAAGCGGGCATCGGCGCGCGGGGTCTTTGCCAGCAGGCGGATCTGGTACTCGGGGTCCAGGTAGCCGAACACGTCGGCCTTGCGTCCCGGCGGAAGGCGGTTGAAGACGCCGGCGAGATCGTCGCCGGAAAGCTCCATCAGCACCCAGGCGATGTCCTGGACACGCATGAAATCCAGCGTCTCATTCAGGCCGTCGCGATCGTCCAGGCGCAACAGCTCCTGGATTTCGACGACGTACTGTTCCAGGTTATGTTCCATCACACTCTCCGGGCCGGTCCCGGCGGGATTCCGGGGCGATTGACACGCTGCGGGCAGCGCACGTTCGGTTCATGGCTCGGGCGTGATGCACGGCGCATCGCGGCGGTGATCCGGCCTGCCCTCCAGGGATGAGGGCGGCAGTACCATCGGTGGGTCGCGAACTGCGGCGAATCGTGCGAACGGCCCGGCCTGTTTTCCACATGCCTTGCGGAAGGCGACCGAACCGGGAGGGGGAGGGTCTGCTTTACCGCAAGGCGTGGCTAGATCGACAGCGTCGGTTGCGTTTCAAGGCAGATACCCTGGTTGGGGACGATGCGAGGATTGTAGCGGAAGGACCGGGGCGCTTGGAACTGCTGAAGCATCGCAGACACCCGATTTCCCGACAAAAAGGTAGTCTGTATCCAGGACTCACCTCGGCAGACGGGTCCGCGCGCAACCGAACCAATGAAACGCATGGGGGTCCGTGCGAGAGGAGTTCCAAGGTAGACAGCATGGCAACCCCAGCTTCCAGTGTTCTCGAATGCCGTTCCCTCGGGTTTTCCCATGCCGGCGCGGCGGGCACCGCCGACGTGTTGCGGGGCGTCGACCTGATCCTGGTGCCCGGCGAGCGGGTCGCCATCGTGGGGGAGAGCGGCAGCGGCAAGTCGACTTTGCTCCATCTCGCGGCGGGTCTGGAAACCCCGAGCACCGGCCAGGTACGGCTCAAGGGCGTGGATCTCGGCACCCTGTCCGAGGCCGAGCGTACGCGGCTCCGGCGCCATCAGATGGGGATCGTGTTCCAGGCCTTCCATCTGGTACCCACGCTGACCGCGCGGGAGAACGTGGCGCTGCCGCTGGACCTCATGGGTCTCGAAAAGGGTCGCGCCTTGCAGGTGCGTGCCAGGGCCGCGCTGGCCGAGGTGGGGCTCGCAGACAAGGCAGATCGCTATCCCGAACAGCTCTCCGGGGGTGAACAGCAACGCGTCGCCATTGCCCGTGCGCTGGTGCACCGGCCGGCATTGATCCTCGCCGACGAGCCTACCGGCAACCTCGACTCGGTCACCGGCGAGTCCGTGTTTCAGTTGCTCCTGGAGCAGGTCGAGGCGACGGGAAGTGCATTGTTGATGGTGACGCACAGTGATGCGCTGGCCGCGCGTCTCGACCGGACCGTGCGCATGGTCGACGGGCGGCTTCTGAAGGCGGAAGGGCCTGCGGCTGCGGATCCGGCATGATCCTGCTCCTGAAGGCCTGGCTGCGGGACTGGCTGCGCCATCCCCTGCAGCGGCTGTTGACCCTTCTCGGGGTGGTCATCGCGATTGCCGTGGTGCTGGCGGTCGATCTCGCCAACCAGTCCGCGCAGCGTGCGTTCGACCGCTCGATGCTGGAAGTGGCGGGTGCCGCGACGCACCAGATACTGGGGCCGGCCGAGGGCTTCGACGAGCGGCACTATCGGGATCTGCGGCGGGCGGGTTGGCGGGATCTCGCCCCGATCGTCGAAGGCCCGCTGCGGCTCGAGACCGGGGAAAGCGTCTACCTGCTGGGCGTCGACCCGCTGGCCGAGGGTCCGTTTCGCGAGGCGGCCGCGGCCTTCGGAGAGATCCCCGTGCAGCGCCTGCTGACCGAACCCGGCACGGTCCTGGTGCCGCCCGCCTGGCTCGAAGCGGAAAATGTTACTGCCGAACGCGAACGGACCGTTCGGGGGGCTTCCGGAAGTCACACGGTGTCTCCGATCCCGGCGCCTTCGGGCGCCGCACAGGGACAGGTCTGGGTTGCGGATATCGCAACCGCCCAGGTGCTGCTCGGACGATTGGGCCGTCTCGATCGGATCGACGCGCGTCTGCAACGACCCGGTGCGGAAGCGGAACTGCAGGCCGCGCTGCCGCCGGGGCTCGAACTGGTTCCCGTCGGTGCCAGGGATGCCGCAGCGCGTGAACTCGCCCAGGCGTTCCGGATCAACCTGACCGCGATGAGCCTGCTGGCACTGCTCATCGCGGTCTTCCTGATCTACAACACGCAGACGTTCTCGGTCTTGCGGCGCCAGCAGGTGCTGGGTTCGCTGCATCTTCTCGGGGTCGGTCGCAACCCGGTCCTGGCGGTGGTCCTGCTCGAGGCGCTGCTGGTCGGACTGATCGGTACGGGCCTTGGCATCCTGCTCGGGATCGGGCTTGC
>SLNI01000119.1 GCA_007133115.1 Thioalkalivibrio sp.
GCGCCTGGCCGAGCGCCTGCCAGCAGGGCCGTTACGCGAATATCTCGCCACCGACATTCCCGACCCCGGAGCGGATTGCCGGGAAACGGGCTTCCTCGCCGTGGATCTCGAAACGACGGGGCTGAACCCAACCCGCGACCAGATTCTCAGCATCGGATGGGTGGCGATGAACGGGATGGATATCCTGCTTTCGACCGCGCAACAGCGTTGGGTGCGGACGAGTCAGGACATCCCGGAATCGAGTGCCGTCGTGCACCGGATCACCGATGACCAGGCGGCGCTGGGCGGGAGCCTGGGTGACGGCCTGCAACATCTTCTGAGGGCCATGACCGGCCGCGTGATGCTGGCCCACCACGCGACTGTCGAACTGGGTTTTCTCGAACGCGCCTGCATGGCAAAATACGGGTATTCCTGCATGATCCCTGCCGTGGATACCCTGCGCCTCGCGCAGGAGATGCTGCATCGGCGACAGCAGACTGTGCGTTCGGATGGGCTGCGTCTCGGGGCACTGCGCACTCAATACAATCTGCCGCCTTACCGGGGACACGATGCGCTGAACGACGCCCTCGCCGCTGCCGAACTTTTCGCCGCTCAGGTATCCCATATGGCCGGGGATCACCCCCTGCCCCTGCATCGGGTGCTGCACCGCCCAGGCGCGTTCTGGTAACTCCCCCATGAGTCCGCGGAAAGCCGGAAGGCCGCCATTCTGCATGCTATTCTTGAAAAAGTTTGCCCTGTGACAACGATCACGGTCGAGAACGACACTCAGGCGCACGGGTTGATCCCGTGCGCCTGAGACCAAAAACGAAAAATACAGAATCACCATGGAGGCAAGATCATGAGCGATACCATCGAATCCGCGTTGCATGAAGACCGCCACTTCCCGCCGCCGGCGTCCTTCGTTGCGAATGCGCGCCTGCAGCCCGCGGATGCCGAGGCGTTGTACCAGAAGGCCGAGGAGGATTACGAGGGTTTCTGGTGCGACCTGGCGCGGCAGAAGATCACCTGGAACAAGGACTTCACGGTAGGCCTCGACGACAGTCGCGCACCGCATTACGCCTGGTTCACCGATGGGCTGATGAACGTCTCCTACAACTGCATCGACCGCCACCTCGACAAGCACGGCGACAAACCCGCCATCATTTTCGAAGGGGAACTCGGCGACACCCGAACCTACACCTATCGCGATCTCTACAACGAAGTCGGCAAACTGGGCAACGCGCTGCGCGCAATGGGTGTCCGCAAGGGCGATCGCGTGGTGATCTACATGCCCATGATCGCCGAGGCCGTCATTGCGATGCAGGCCTGCGCGCGGATTGGCGCGATCCACTCCGTGGTCTTCGGCGGTTTTTCCGCGGACGCCCTGCGCGACCGCATCGACAACTCGGGCGCGCAGGTCATGATCACCGCCGACGGTGGCACGCGCGGCGGTCGGGTCGTTTCGCTGAAGGGGACCGCCGACAAGGCGCTCGACATCAGCGAAGGCACGGTGAAGCAGGTCATCGTATGCAAGCGTGCCGGCAACGACATCCCCATGAAGGAGGGTCGGGACGTGTGGTGGCACGATGCCACCGCCAACGAAGCGAACGACTGCGAGCCGGAATGGGTCGAGTCCGAGCATCCGCTGTTCCTCCTCTACACCTCGGGTTCGACCGGCAAGCCCAAGGGCATCCAGCACTCCAGCGCCGGCTACCTGCTGAACGCCATCCTGACCAACGAATGGGTGTTCGACCTGCACGACGAGGACATCTTCTGGTGCACGGCCGACGTGGGCTGGATCACCGGCCACAGCTATGTGGCGTATGGTCCACTTGCCGTCGGCGCGACGCAGATCGTCTACGAAGGTGTGCCCACCGTGCCGGACGCCGGCCGCTGGTGGAGGATGTGTCAGGACCACGCGGTGACCGTGTTCTACACGGCGCCCACGGCGATCCGCGCACTGATGAAGGCCGGCGACGAATTGCCGGCCCAGTACGACCTCTCCAAGCTGCGCCTGCTGGGAACCGTGGGTGAGCCGATCAACCCGGAGGCCTGGATCTGGTACCACCAGATGATCGGTGGCGAACGCTGCCCGATTGTCGATACCTGGTGGCAGACCGAGACCGGCGCCCACATGATCGCGCCGCTGCCCAGCATCACCACGCTGACCCCGGGCTCCTGCACCCGGGCTTTGCCGGGCATCGTGGCGGATGTCGTCAACGAGGAAGGCGAAAGCCTGGGGCCGGACCAGGGTGGCTTCCTGGTCATCAAGAAGCCCTGGCCCTCGATGCTGAGGACCGTCTGGGGCGACGACAAGCGCTACAAGTCCACCTATTGGTCCAAATTCGGCGGGAAATACTACCTGGCGGGCGACTCGGCCCGACGCGACCCGGACGGCAATTTCTGGATCATGGGCCGTATCGACGACGTGCTGAACGTCTCCGGACACCGTCTGGGCACGATGGAAATCGAGTCGGCGCTGGTCGCGCACGAAGCGGTGGCGGAGGCCGCGGTCGTGGGCCGCCCGCACGACGTGAAGGGCGAGGCCATCGTCGCGTTCGTGATCCTCAAGGAGGATCGTCCCACGGGCGCCGAGGCCGAAGCGATGGTGAAGACCCTGCGCAACTGGGTCAGCGATCATATCGGACCCATCGCGAAGCCGGACGACATCCGTTTCGCGGATGGCCTGCCCAAGACCCGCTCGGGAAAAATCATGCGCCGCTTGCTCCGTTCCGTGGCCAAGGGCGAGGAGATCACCTCCGATATCTCGACGCTGGAGAACGAAGGCGTGGTCGCTCAGCTTCAAGGCAAGGCGTAAACAGGTGCCGTTACCCTCTCCCCCGACGGGGAGAGGGGCGGAGCCCGACATACGACCTTACCGATTTCCATGCAGAGGGTCGCGCGGAAACATCAATCCGCTGAACACAGCGAGGAGAAATCCAGCATGACGATCCGCGCCCGTTTCCTTATCCCATGCATCCTGGCCTTCGGGCTTGCTGCCACTCCGGCTGCGGCCCAGTCTCTCGAGGTCGGGATCACACCTTCCCTGGACCGCATCGAGGTTCTTCACGAGGGTGAGCCGATCGTCATTCAGCGCGAGCAGGACACTTTCCACACGGTCACGCCGGATTTCAGCATGACCTCCCGGCCCTGTCCGCCCTTCTGCATCCAGCCCATGCGTGCCGGGCCGGGCATCGAGACCCTGGGTGAACTCGAGTTTCTGGCGTACCTGCAGCAGGCATCCGAGGACCCCGACATCGTTGTGATCGACTCCCGGGGTGCCGACGAATACGCCCGTGGGACCATACCCGGCGCAATCAATCTGCCGTGGGAACGCCTGCACTTCGCGTCGGGCGCCAGCCCTGAGGAAGTCCAGCGCTACCTGGCCGAGTTCGGCGTCATTTTCGATGGTGATTTCTACGGCTTCTCGAATGCCAAGACGCTCGTCCTCTTCTGCAACGGCCCCTGGTGCGGTCAATCCCCGACCAACCTGCGCACGCTGACTGGCCTCGGATACCCGCCCGACCGCCTGAAGTGGTACCGCGGGGGCATGCAACTCTGGCATCTGCTCGGTTTCACCACAATCCCCGGCGGATCGTAAAGAACCCGGGAAGAACGCCCATCGGGCTCATGAAACCACCTTATGCGTGCGGTAAGGGCTCCAACGGAAGGTTTTTTCCGGCACCACCGGGCCGTTCCCGAAATCGCGTTGACGCTGGGCCGGCCCGGACCTAGTATTCCGGGTTCGCATGCCCCGGAATCCCCCGCCCATGACCTACTGTGTAGCGATCAAACTCGACGACGGACTGGTGTTCGCGTCGGACTCGCGTACCAATGCCGGGGTGGACCAGGTGAGCACCTACAGCAAGATGCACACCTTCGAGACGGAGGGTGACCGGATCTTCGTCGTGTTGACCGCGGGCAACCTGGCGACGACGCAGGCCGTCGTCAACCGCTTGAAACGCGACATGGAAGAAGGCGTGGAGGGAAGCTTCGCCGACGTGGCGCACATGTCGGACGCGGCAGAGTACCTCGGACGCGTCAACCGCGAGGAACAGGAGAAGCACTCCGAAGCCCTGTCGAAATCCGGTATCGTCGCCGAGGCGACCTTGATCATCGGTGGGCAGATCCAGGGTTCAGAGCCCGAGATTTACCGGGTGTACCCGCAGGGCAACTACATCACCACCAGCCAGCACACGCCCTTTCTGCAGATCGGCGAGAGCAAGTACGGCAAGCCGATCCTCGATCGCATCATCGGCCCCTCAACGGCTCTGGGCGACGCCACCCGTTGCGCGCTGGTTTCCATCGACTCGACCATGCGCTCCAACCTCACGGTGGGCCCACCGATCGAGGTGTTCGTATACGAGGCCGACACGTTCGCCTTCGAACATTATCTGTGCCTCGAAGCCGACAACGCCTACCTGCGCTCCCTGACCCAGGCCTGGGACGAGAACATCAAGAAGGCCTTCGTCGACCTGCCGCTCTTCGACTGGGAAGCGGCCGGCGGGCGCAAGAAGCGCGGAACCCAGTTTCACCTGTCCAAGCGCGCACGCAAAGCGGCCCGCTGACGCCTGCGGGCCTTCGACGGCAGGCTCCAGTACCCCCCGATTTACCGCTGGGGTTCCACCGACAACACGGTGTAGGCGCCGTCGATCTGGTCGACCGTGACCCATACCCGGTCGCCTGTGGCCACCCCTTCCAGGAGACCCGGGTCGCTGACCTGGAACACCATTGTCATCGGCGGCATGTCGAGATTCGGGATCTCCTCGTGCCGAAGCGAAAGGGTGCTGGCCCGCGTATTGACGCGCCGGACTTCCGCGACCACTTTCGGGAGTTCACCCTGGCCGGCCGAAACGCCGCTTTGCATCACGTGATCGTGGTGGGCACCGTGGTCGTGCATCTCCTGCGCGAAAATGGCGTTGGACGATACCAATCCCAGCACGAACAACGCTGCCAGGCAGAACGGAATCTTTTTCATTGCCGGTTTCCTCCCTCTCGGGGTTGTCGTTCTCGGAATTTCAGTGACCATGCAAGCCCGGCCCGGGCTTGCGCACGCGCATCTCCAGCGCCGGGCGCTCGAGATCGGGGACCTCACCTTCATTCAGTCGCTCGGCGGCGAAGCGTTCCGGCTCGGGCAGCGGACCACTCCACTCGTAGGCCTGCGTGCCTGCGGGTTGTGCATACCAGCCGGGATCGGAGTAGTCCCCGGGCTTCTGGTCCTCGCGGACCTTGAGGGTGGTGAACATGCCACCCATGCCGATCGGTCCGTGCGGCCCGAAGCCCGCCATCATCGGCAGCGTCTCCTCCGGCAGAAGCATCTGCATCTCCTTCATGTCGGCCATGCCCCGTTCACCCATCATCATGTAGTCGGGCACCAGACGCTGGATACGTCCCACCAGCCCGCGATGATCGACCCCGATCATGGTCGGCACGTCGTGTCCCATGGGGTTCATCGTGTGATGGCTCTTGTGGCAGTGGAACGCCCAGTCACCCTCCGAGTCCGCGATGAATTCGATCTGGCGCATCTGACCTACCGCGATATCGGACGTCACCTCGGGCCACCGCGAACCAGGTGGCGTCGGACCGCCATCGGTGCCCGTCACTTCGAATTCATGGCCATGCAGGTGAATCGGATGGTTGGTCATCGTCAGGTTGCCGACACGGATGCGCACACGATCCCCCAGCCGAACATTCAGCGAGTCGAGCCCCGGAAAAACGCGGCTGTTGAAGGTCCACAGATTGAAATCGAGCATCGTGTTGATCTTCGGTACGATGCTGCCCGGATCGATGTCGTAGGCATTCAGGAGAATGCAGAAATCCCGTTCGACTTCGTGGATCCAGGGATGCTCCTCGCGCGGATGCGTAACCCAGAAGCCCATCATGCCCATCGCCATCTGAACCATCTCATCCGCATGCGGGTGGTACATGAAGGTCCCGGGGCGCCGTGCGATGAACTCGTAAACGAACGTCTTGCCGACCGGGATCGCCTTCTGGTTCAGTCCCACCACCCCGTCCATGCCATTGGGCAGGCGCTGACCGTGCCAGTGGATGGAAGTCGCCTCGGGCAGCCGGTTGGTCACGAACAGGCGCACACGATCCCCTTCGACCACCTCGATGGTCGGCCCGGGGCTCTGACCGTTGTACCCCCACAGACGCGCGACCATGCCGGGAGCGATCTCGCGTTCGACCGGCTCGGCGACCAGGTGGAA
>SLNI01000152.1 GCA_007133115.1 Thioalkalivibrio sp.
ACCGCCGAGGCCTGGCTCGCGGCGAGCCCGGCTGAACGTCTGGCCGAGCGCGCCGAAGCGACTGCGGACAACTCCCCGGAACAGGCCCTCTGGCTGAGTGCGCTCGAGCATGAGCAGGCGGGCACGGAACGTCTACGCGGCGCTCTGGAACGTGTGGACCTGGCGCTGGCTGCACCCGAACGGCTGGGCCAGGTGGAGCGAAGACTGGTCGGGATGCTCGAAGCGGCTTCGCGCCCGGCCGTCCCATCGGGGACGAGCATCACGGACATCGAGGGGCAGATTGCTGCCGTGGACCGTCAGCGCAAGGAAATCGCGCTGCAGCAGGAGCAGAAGGCCCAGACCCTGACCCGGCTCGAAGAGCAGCAAAGGGGCATGCAGGAAGCGTTCGCACCACTCCAGCAGCCCAACGGGACCGGGACGGAAGAGGACATCCCGCTGGAACCGCTGACGGAAGCCACGCTCGCGGATGCCCTGGAGGCCTACCTGCGCGCTCAGGATCGGCGCGTCGAAGCGCGGCTGCTCTCGGCCCGGCTGGACCTCGAAACCGTTCCCCTGCGCATCGAGTTGCTGCAAACGGAACTGGCTGTGCTCGCAGTCGAAACCGCTTGGCTGGCGGAACGGCAGCGGCAACTCGTGACCGCACTTTCGGAACTTTCGGGCGCGGAGTTGCGCGACCTGCGCGACGATGTCCGGCGACTGCGGGAACGCGATCCGCAGGCCGCCGACTTTTTTCAGGCGGAGATCAATGAGCTGTTGCAGCGTGTCGATCAGATTGCCCAGACCCAGGCCCGTGCGCGCGAACTGCGGGAGGCCCGAGACCGCTACGCCTACATCCTGGAGGACGTGAGTCAGACGCTGGAAAGCGTTCGGGAACGTCTGGACGTCGGCGGGTTGACCGAGACCCTGGGAGGACTTTTTCTCGAGGAGGAACGACGGCTGCAGCGTCTCGGGGACCTTGATTTCGCGTTGCGCAAACTGGAACGCGAACTGTCCCAATCCCGGCTGCGCGACATCAGCCTGCGCGACGAACTCCGCTTGCTGAGTCTCGCCCCGGCGATCGTGGAAGACGACCCGGCCCGGGCCGAGTTGCGCCGGTTGCAGGCCATGGTCATCGAGATGCAATTGCAGGCCGACAGCCAGCTCACCGAGGAGCTCCGCCAGAACGAGTCCCGGTTGCGGGTCGTCGTGCAACAGGTCGACGCGCTGTCACAGATCCTGCGGGAATCCCTGCTCTGGTGGCCCAGTCACTCCGCGCTGGGCAGGGAATGGTCGAAGCGGATTCCCCTTGCGGTGGCGAGCTTCCTGCAACCCGGTTCCTGGCAGGAAATACGGGTCGCCTTGGCCGCGATCACCGTGGGTTCTCCGGCGAGCCTGCTGCTCACGCTGCTCGTCGCCGGAGGCCTTTTCGTCGCGGGAAGGCGCACGCCCGAACATCTGGACCGCCTGGCGGAAAAGACCCGGCATCGGTTCAGCGACCGCATCGGCCTGACCGTGCAGGCGATCGGTTGGAGCCTGCTGCGCGCGCTCCCGGTTCCGGTGTTGCTTGCGGCCAGTGCCCATCGCCTGCAGCAACTCCCGGAAATCGGGCCCGGTGTCGAGATCCTCTCGGCCGTGTTCTTCAGCCTGTCGGTCTGGTGGTTGGCCGGACACCTGTTGCTGCTGATCAGCAGCCGCAACGGGATCGGCACGGTTCATTTCGCCTGGAACCCGGTCATCCTGCGGCGTCTTCGGCGTCATCTCGCCTGGTTTCTCCCGAGCCAACTGCTGGTGCTCATGGTCATTACCCTGTCCTTCGGACATCCCAGCGATGACGTCAGGGACGTATTCGGACGCATGGCGCTGCTGGCCGCCGCACTGCTCTCCGGGTGGTTCACCTGGCGCATGCTGGCGCCATTCCCGGATCCCTCCGCCGCCCCGAACGCGGATCGCAAGCGGCGCATGGCCCGCCTTGCACTGACCGCCTTTGCATTGGGGCTGGCGCTGCTGACACTGGCGGGCTACCTGCTCACGGTAGGCGAGATGCTGCAACGCGCCATCAACACCGGGGTGGTCCTTGCGGCCGTGTGGCTGGGTTACAGCCTGGCGGCCCGAGCCCTGGTGCTCAGCGAAGCCCGATTGCAGCTGCAGCGGATGCGTGAGCAGCGCGCCAAGGCAGCCGTGCTGGAAACCGCTGCCCAGGTCGGCGAGGGCGCGGTCATCGATGTGCCCGAACCGCATCTGAGTCTGGAGAACATCAATCTGCAGACCCGCACCCTGCTGCGGGTGACCACGGGAGCCGCCGTGGTGCTGGCGCTGTTCTGGGTGTGGGCGGATATCCTTCCCGCGCTGACCTGGCTGGAGCGCGTGACCCTCTGGTCCAGAACGATCGTGGTGGGCGAAACGGAGATCCTCAGCCGGGTGAGCCTGCAGGACTTCATGCTGGCGATCTTCCTGGGAGTGTTGTTCACCCTCGCCGCCCGCAACCTGCCGGGGCTCGTCGAGATCCTGCTGTCGCGCAGCACCCGCATGGATGCCGCCGGCCGGTACACGATCACCACCCTGCTGCGATACCTGTTGGCCGTCGTGGCCGTCATCAGCGTGTTTTCCCTGCTCGGTCTGCGCTGGAGCGAACTGCAGTGGATGGTGGCGGCGCTGACACTGGGCCTCGGATTCGGACTGCAGGAGGTCGTCGCAAACTTCGTATCGGGCATCATCATGCTGTTCGAGCGGCCCGTGCGGGTGGGCGACACCATCACCATCGGCGAATACAGCGGGACGGTTACCAAGATCCGCACGCGCGCGACCACCATCATGGACTGGGACAACCGGGAGATCGTGGTACCGAACAAGACGTTCATCACCGAGCGGCTGATCAACTGGACGCTCTCCGACACCATGACCCGGATCGTGATCCCGGTGGGCGTCAGCTACGATGCCGATGTCGATGCGGTCATCGCCACGCTGGGCGAGGTCGCCGGAGCCCATCCGACGGTAATGACCGATCCGGCACCGTCCGTCCTGTTTCTGAGTTTCGGTGACAGCACCCTGAACTTCGAACTGCGCATCTACGTCAGCCAGATGAAAGAGCGTCTGGTCACCGTCAGTGACCTGCACCGCGCGATCATCCGCGAGTTCCGGAAAAAGGGAATCGAGATCGCCTACCCGCAGATGGACCTGCACGTTCGTGACATGGTGCCGATCACCAGAGCGGAGGCTGGAGTCCAGCGCGACGGCAACTCGCCCGGGTCCGCACCGGGGACCTGAAGCGGGCGTTGCGCTCGAAATCCGATCTCCGTTCCGTTCGTCATGTCGAGGCCGCCTGGCTGCGCCGCGCGATATCCAACCGGCGGATGAAGTCCTCCATCAAAGTCCGGTAAAGCACCTCGCCCAGGATCTTGTCCTCGACACCTGCATCGAGGTTGGGGTTGTCATTGACTTCGATCACCATCACGCCCCGATCGGTGACCTTCAGATCGACACCATAGAGGCCGTCGCCAATGAGGTTGGCGGCCTTCACCGCCGTGCGTACCACCGGGCCCGGCGCCTCGGCGATATCGACGGTGCGGAAGCCCCCATGCCTTGGGCCGCCCTTGGCCTCGTGATTCACGATCTGCCAGTGTTTTCGCGACATGAAGTACTGCGAGGCATACACCGGACGCTTGTTGAGCACGCCGATGCGCCAGTCGAAGTCCGTGTACACGAATTCCTGTGCCAGGATCAGGTCGCTCTCCTTCAGGAGCTTTTTCGCGATGGACTCCAGTTCCGAACGGTTGCTCGCCTTGAACACCCCGCGGGAGAAGCTTCCATCCGGAATCTTCAGTACGACCGGATAGCCGATCAGCTCCTCGGCCCTCAGGATGGTGTCACGGTTCAGAATCACCGTTCTCGGCGTCGGCACTTTCTGTGCAGCCAACCGTTCTGCCAGATACACCTTGTTCGTGCAGCGCAGGATGGAATTCGGGTCGTCGATCACCACCATGCCCTCGGCCTCGGCCTTGCGCGCGAAGCGGTAGGTGTAGTGGTCGATGCGCGTGGTTTCCCGAATGAACAACGCGTCGAATTCGGCCAGCCGTCCGAAGTCGCGTGCCTGAATGAGCTCGACGTCGATCCCCAGAGCCCTGCCAGCGCGAACGAAGCGGGTCAGCGCCGAGGGGTCCGAAGGGGCCAGTTGTTCGTCCGGGTTGTGCAGGATCGCAAGGTCGTAACGATGACTCTTGGCACCCCGGGGGCGACGCCAGGGTTTCTTCAGGTAACCGTCGAGTGCGTTGAAGAACTCGCCCTCCTGAGATTCCGCCAGGGAATGCAGGGCAAAGGGCTTCAGTGCATGGATCTGCCAGTGTCCCTGGAGACGGAACTCGACCTTGAACATGGGTGTCGGGAACAGGTTGAAGAGTTGCGCGGCAATTTCCTGCATTTCCCTGGGTGCGCACTGACCGAAGAACACCGTGAGCTCCAGCGCGATGGGCTGCAGCCCCGCCTTGCTACGGCCCAGAACCCGGGCGACCTTGCGGTCGATATCTTCGGTATCCAGACTGTAGATCGCCTTGCGGGACAGGTCCTGCAGCGTGCGAACGCTGGGGATGACACGGTGACCGCGCGCCTCCGCCAGCAGCGACCCGTAATAGCCCTCGGACAGGTACCGGGTGCTGCGGCACAGGTTGATCACCCGGAGGTTGGGGGCATGGACTTCGCTGGAACCCTTCAGGTAATCATCAATCGCGAGCACCGGCAACGATGGGAAATGCGCCTTCCAATCCGATCCGCGTTCGACGAGCAGCAGGTGTTCCGACATGATTCACGGCGCCTCTTTGCGACGGGGTCCAACGATCACCGCAGCCTGCAGACCGGCGCGTCCATAGCGCGCCATGCGCTCGAAATCGCGACGCAGGATGGGCATGTTCACGGAGTCCAGGGCGCGCTCGCCCTCCTCCACATCCACCAGCGGGTCGTGCACGTAAATGAAGCGATCATCGAAGCCGGTGACGGTAACCCAGTGCGGGAAACGTTCGGCGTAGATGCGCACGCTGCTGATCAGCACCACCGGAACCTGGCCCGCGTTGAATCGCGCCTCGAGTGCAGCGACGTTCACGAGCCCCTGGAGGACGGGCACCTCGAGACGCCCCAGTTCCTCGACCATATCTTCCTGCACGACGCGCATTACTCGCTTCTTGTCCGCGCTGCGTACCGAGTCGAAGAATGCCACGCCGCTGTCGCGCACCAGCAGTTCGACCTCATGACCCCGGTTGGCCGCCGCAAGGGCCAAGCCATAGGGGCCGCAGCCACCATGCCCCGAGGCCATGAAGATCGTGGTGGCTTCGCGCCATAGGCGCAGCTCGAGCCGCCGATCGAGTTTCAGGTCCGGATCCACCGCACGCAGGGCCATCATCAGGGCCGCGGGCCCGCAGGTGAAATCCAGCGTCTGGGCGTAATACGGGGTGCGCACCAGTTCGGGGTCCGGGCCCGGGGCCAGCGACTTCTGCAACCGCAGGGCGCCCATGTGATCCTCGTAATAATCCTCGATGGTACCGAATTCCCGATACCCCATCTGGCGGAACAGTGCGAGACTCGCGGTATTGTCGCGACGCACCTCGAGGCGCAGGTCGGCACAGGTGTTGTCGCGCGCCGCGTTCTCGGCCGCCTCCACCAGGTTTCGCCCAACTCCACGCCCCCGCGCCGACGCACTGACGGCAATCGAGTACAGGCGGGCAAGAGAAGTACCGCGGCTGAACAACACCATCACGTACCCGAGAAGCCCGGGGGTGTGGGGGTCGGTGGCAACCAGCGTCCGAGCATTGCCGCGCGTCAACAGGTAACGGAATTGCCGGCGCGAAATACGATCCCCCTGGAAGCAGGCCTGTTCCAGCGCGAGGAGCTCCTCGAGGTCTTCCAGGCCTGCCGCACGAGTCTGAAGGCCGGCTTCCGCGCGGTCCTCGGTGTCCGCCAGAACGGGAATCGGACCGTTCACACGCGGCTATTCGCAGATCGCGGGACAGTTGCGCAGATCGCCGCCGGGCCCGGGGTAACACGGTCCGCCGAAGCCTGCATAGCAGGCGCCACCCACCCCGGCATAGGCGGGTCCACCGGGTCCGGAATACGCCGGACCACCGGGCCCCCTGTACTCGGCGCCCCCGGGGCCATCGTAGCGAGGGCTTCCGGGGCCGCGGTAGCACGGCCCGCCCGGCCCGGAATACGC
>SLNI01000135.1 GCA_007133115.1 Thioalkalivibrio sp.
AGACGCGGTCCGCCAGTCGTGAGCTCGAGGTATCCGGGCAACCGATCCCAGGCGGGCAGAACGCACCGCAGGCAGGCGCGGCCGTCGACGTCCAGTGTATGGATGGCGGGCCGATGGGTGTGTCCGTGGATCAGCAGCGAGAGACCATGGCTGCGCAGGACGTCCGCGACCGCCTCCGGATGCACATCGGTGATCTCGTTGGCCTTCATGCGCCCCGCGTCCTCGCTCATGGCCCGCAGTCGCTCGGCCTCCTCCACGCGCTCGGCCACGGTTCGGGAGAGAAACTGCCGCTGCCAGGAAGGGTCGCGCACCAGGGCTCGAAAGCGGAGGTAATCGACGTCCGCAGTACACAGGCTATCCCCGTGCAGGAACAGGGCAGGGCCCACGGGGAGATCCACCCGGAGTTCCTCCGGGGCGATTTCCATGCATGCCCGTTGGGCATAGTCCGGACCGAGCAGGAAGTCCCGGTTTCCGTGTTGAAAGATCGTGGGAATGCGCAAAGCGCAGACGGCCGTCGCTACCGCCCCGGCCGCGGTGGAGGCGGCGTCATCGCCGATCCAGTATTCGAAGAGGTCTCCGAGGATGTAGAGTGCCGAGGCCCGCCGGGCCGGCCCTTCGAGAAATTCGAGGAAGCGGTCCAGCGTGGCGTCGGTTTCCCGGTCCAGATGGAGGTCGGAGACCACCAGTACCGGGCTTTCGGCGGGCATGGTTACTGCACGCGCTGCACGCTCTTCATGACCACGGACTCCAGCGGGACGTCCTGGTGCATGCCGACACGACCGGTCTTGACCTTCTCGATTTCCGTGACCACGCTCATGCCTTCGATCACGCTGCCGAATACCGTGTAACCCCAGCCCTGGGGGGTCTTGGAGCTGTGGTCCAGAAAGCCGTTGTCGGAAACGTTGAGGAAGAACTGCGCCGTTGCGGAATGCGGATCCTGGGTGCGGGCCATCGCGATGGTCCCGAGCGTGTTCTTCAGGCCGTTGTCCGCCTCGTTCTGGATCGGCGCGCCCGTCGTTTTCTGACGCATGTCCGGATCGAAACCACCACCCTGGATCATGAAGCCGGGAATCACGCGGTGAAAGATGGTGTTGTCGAAGAAACCATCGTCCACGTACTGGAGGAAGTTGGCGACCGTCTCGGGCGCAGCGTCCGGGTTGAGTTGCAGCACGATGCGGCCGTGGTTGGTGTCGATCGCGACCTTCGGATGGTCATCAGCCATGAGAACTCCTGGAATGGTGGCTGCTATCAGCAGCAACGGGATGAAAGAACGAAACATGTGGACTCTCCTTGAATCCGTGGGGCCGCGATGGTAACGCCTGGCTCGAACGCAGGCCAGTTCCCGGTTTTGCGTTGGTGGACCCGGATTACCGCGAGGGTTCGTTTTCGCCGAACGCGCGGGCCTTGAGCGTGTTGTCGAGGAGCATGGCGACGGTCATCGGACCCACACCACCGGGAACCGGGGTGATCCAGTCCGCACGTTCGGACGCGGCTTCGAAATCCACGTCTCCGATCAGCGAGCCGTCCTCGAGGCGATTGATGCCGACGTCGATCACCGTCGCGCCGCGCTTGATCCAGTCGCCCTCGACCAGCCCCGGTTTCCCGGCGGCCGCAATCACCACATCCGCCTCGCGCACCAGCGCGGCGCTGTCGCGGGTGAAGCGGTGGCATACCGTGACCGTGGCGCCCGCGAGCAGGAGTTCCAGCGTCATCGGGCGCCCCACGATATTCGAGGCACCGATCACGCAGGCGCTGCGGCCCTTGAACGGTTCGTCGATGGCGCGTAGCAACTGGATGACACCCCAGGGCGTGCATGGGCGCAGGCGTGGCAGGCGCACGGCCAGTCGGCCGACGTTATAGGGGTGAAAACCATCCACATCCTTGGACGGGTCGATGGCCTCGATCATGGTTGCCGGGTCGATGTGCGGCGGCAGCGGTAGTTGCACCAGAATGCCGTCGATCGCGCGGTCCCGGTTCAGTCGTTCGATCAACGCCAGCAGGTCGGTCTGCGGGGTGTTGGCCGGCAGGTCATAGGAGTGAGAGTCGATCCCGGCCTGTGCGCAGGCCGTGCGCTTGTTGCGCACGTAGACCTCCGACGCCGGGTTGTGGCCGACCAGTACGACTGCGAGCCCGGGTGGACGCAGGCCTGCCTCGCGCATGCGGGTGACTTCGGCGGCAATGCGCTCGCGGTGCGTGGCTGCGATGGCGCGGCCGTCGATGATCCTGGCAGTCATGGCGTTACCCCTGAGACAGGCCCGGAATGATCCCATGATGGCGAACGCCCCTCAAGGACCGGGCCAGAGCGTCCCCTGATTTTTGCCTAAGCCTTTTGCCTTGCCCTGCGGTCACGCAGGCGCTATCATTTCCCGCTCGCTGTGCTGGGCTTTATGCGGTTTGGCTCTTCGGGGTATAGCGCAGTCTGGTAGCGCGCCTGCTTTGGGAGCAGGATGTCGGGGGTTCGAATCCCTCTACCCCGACCAATGCTCCATGCCACGCGCTCGTAGCTCAACCGGATAGAGCATCGGCCTTCTAAGCCGACGGTTGCAGGTTCGAGTCCTGCCGGGCGCGCCACTGCCCGGGGTTGTCCAGGAGTATAGCGAGACGGTGGTGACCGTAGCTCAGTTGGTAGAGTCCCGGATTGTGGCTCCGGTTGTCGTGGGTTCGAGTCCCATCGGTCACCCCACCCTTTCCCCGCACGGGCCGTTAGCTCAATTGGTAGAGCAGTAGACTCTTAATCTATTGGTTGTAGGTTCGATTCCTACACGGCCCACCATCCCTCCTCACGGGTCCGTGCGTGACGGAGCCTGGGATGGCTGCCCCACGCTCTCCAGGCGCTTGATCTATATAACGGCCTTCCGGGCATGCCGTTTTCGGCCAGCCTGTATCGGCCCGCGGCGGGGCGCCCAACGCAGCCCGGCAGTCACCGAAAAGGACGCAATCAGATGGCAAAGGCAGACATCGGCCTGATCGGGCTGGCAGTCATGGGACAGAATCTCGTCCTCAACATGGCCGACCACGGGTATCGTGTTGCCGTTTACAACCGCACCACCGAACGGGTGGACGCGTTTCTGAAGGGGCCCGCCGCAGGATTGCCGATTGTCGGCTGTCACAGTCTCGAGGAACTCGTGGCGAGCCTGGAGCGGCCGCGCCGGGTGATGCTGATGGTCAAGGCGGGCGCGGTGGTGGACCAGTTCATCGCGAGTCTCGTCCCGCTGCTGGAGCCGGGCGATGTCATCATCGACGGCGGCAATTCGCACTATCCGGATTCGACACGGCGCACGCGTGAACTGCGGCAGTTGGGATTGCGGTTCATCGGGGCCGGAATCTCGGGCGGCGAGGAAGGCGCCCGGCACGGACCATCGATCATGCCCGGCGGTGACCCGGAGGCCTGGCCCTTGGTGCGCGATATCTTCCAGGCGATCGCCGCGCAGGTGGAGGGTGAACCCTGCTGTCGCTGGGTGGGGCCCGACGGGGCCGGGCATTTCGTGAAAATGGTGCACAACGGCATCGAGTACGGCGACATGCAGCTGATCGCTGAAGCCTACGCACTGATGGACCGGGCTCTGGGCATGGATCACGACGCGATGGCCGCGGTGTTCGCCGACTGGAACCGGGGGGTACTGGATTCCTACCTGATCGAGATCACCGCGGAAATCCTGGCGACCCGCGACACCGACGGTGCACCTCTGGTCACCCGGATCCTCGACACGGCGGGCCAGAAGGGTACCGGCAAGTGGACGGGGATCAGCGCATTGGAACTGGGGGTGCCGCTGACGCTGATCGGTGAGGCGGTGTTCGCCCGCATCCTGTCTTCGTTGAAGGACGAGCGCGTGCTCGCGGCCGACATTCTGGGCGCCCCCGAGCGGCCCCCGGCCGAGGCCGCTTCGGGGGACGCCCTCGACGCGCTTCGCGATGCCCTGTACGCCTCGAAGATCATCTCCTACGCCCAGGGTTTCATGCTGATGCGTGAGGCCGCGCGGGTACAGGGCTGGGAACTCGATTACGGGAGCATCGCGCTCATCTGGCGCGGAGGCTGCATCATCCGCAGCGCGTTTCTGAACGACATCTCGGCCGCGTACGGCAAGGAGCCCCAACTGCAGAATCTGCTGCTGGACGGTTTTTTCGTCGATGCGCTGAAGCAGGCCGAGACCGGCTGGCGGCGCGCGGTGACGCTGGCGGTGACCCACGCCGTGCCGGCCCCCGCCTTTGCCTCGGCATTGGCGTACTTCGATGGCTATCGTAGCGCGCGCCTGCCGGCGAACCTGCTGCAAGCCCAGCGCGATTATTTCGGCGCGCACAGTTACGAGCGTGTGGACCGCGAACGGGGTCTCTTCTTCCATACGGACTGGACCGGACGCGGCGGCGACGTGGCTTCATCCACTTACGAGATCTGAGCCATGAATGCGCGCATTGCACCCTGCACCCTGATCATCTTCGGTTCCACCGGGGATCTTTCCCGGGTCAAGCTGATGCCCGCGCTGTACCACCTGGAAGCAGCCGGTCGACTGCCCGAGGGCTGCCGCGTCGTCGCCACCGGGCGCCGGCCCTGGGACCGGGACCGTTGGCTGGAGGAGATGCGCGGCATGCTGCGGGGCCAGGTCCGGGGCGACGTCGATCCCGATGTGTTGCGTCGGCTGGAGGCGCGTCAGGACTATTTCGAGGGTGACATCACCCGGCCTGAAATGTACAGCGAGCTCGCCAAATGGCTGAATGAGCGCAAGGATCTGCCATCCAATCTTGCCGTTTATCTCGCGATCCGTCCGGCGGAGTTCGGTGTGGTGACCGAGAACCTGAGTCGCACGGGTTTGTTGACCGAGGATGATCACTGGCGACGTGTGGTGATCGAGAAGCCCTTCGGCTACGACCTGGAGAGTGCCCAGTCGCTGCAGCGGCGCCTCACCCGTTTTCTGAACGAGGAGCAGATCTACCGCATCGATCATTACCTCGGCAAGGAGATGGTGCGCAACCTGCTGGTTTTCCGGTTCGCCAACCTGATGCTGGAACCCCTGTGGAATCGCAACTTCATCGACCACGTGCAGATCACCCAGGCCGAGACCCTCGGCGTCGGTAGCCGCGCCCCCTATTACGATGGCGCGGGCGCGCTGCGCGACATGCTGCAAAGTCATCTCATGCAACTGTTCACACTGGTGGCCATGGAACCGCCCGCCTCGATGGCCGCGGAGGATCTGCGCGACGAGAAGGTGAAGGTCCTGAAGTCCGTTCGGCCGATCACCCCTGGCGCGGTTCGCGCCCAGTCTTTCCGGGCCCAGTATGGTGCCGGTACGATCCATGGCGAGCGGGTCCGGGGCTACCTGGAAGAGGAGGGCGTGCCCCAGGACAGCGTGACCGAGACCTACGCGGCGATGAAGCTATACGTGGACAACTGGCGTTGGCGCGGTGTCCCGTTTTATCTGCGCACCGGCAAACGTATGGCGGAGGGGGCCTCGCACATCATGATCCGCTTCCGGCAGCCGCCACTGCAGCTGTTTCGCGGCACGCAGATGCACAACGTACAGCGCAACTGGCTTGCGATCGGGGTGCAACCGAAGGAACGGATCAGCCTGCAACTCACGGCGAAGCAGCCGGGGCTGGAAATGAAAACCCAGCAGGTTCATCTCGATACCGGACTGGCGGCCCCGGCGGAGGCGGCCACGGGCGCCTACGAGGGTCTGCTGCTGGACATCATGGAAGGTGACCGTTCCCTGTTTCTGCGCTACGACGAGGTGGAATATTCCTGGCGAATCGTCGATGCGGTGCTGAAAACCTGGTCGGTGGAAAGAGACTTCATCCACACCTATCCGGCGGGCAGCTGGGGGCCCCGGGAAAGTCGCCGCCTGTTCGACGAAGAGATCGACGAATGGCGCCAGCACATCGAATTCGAAGACGTGTAGCTCAGCGTCCCTACCGCGGTACCCGCGCCGCCGCCGCATCGACATACCACTCGACCGCACCGGATTCGGGGCGCACCAGTGAGGCCGGACGTTCCCGGTCGGGGTCCCCGCCGAGCACGGCAGCCAACGCTTGCGCCTTGCTCGAGCCCGTGACCAGGAACACGACATGGCGGGCGGCGTTGAGTACCGGCAGCGTCAGGCTCATCCGCCAGGAATTCTTTTCGGGGACGAACACGGGGGCGACCGG
>SLNI01000276.1 GCA_007133115.1 Thioalkalivibrio sp.
AAGACGATGATGGCGATGATCGAGGACGGCACCGCGAAGGTGGAAGGCGATGCGACGATCCTGGCCCGACTCGGCGCGACCATGGTCGACTTCGATCCGCGTTTCCCGATCATGCCCGGCACCCAGCTTCGCGCGACGGAAATGCCTGAGGTCAACCCCTACGCCGTGGAATTTGGTCCGCAGGTTCCGGAGTAAGGGTCGAGCCGCCCGGCCCACCCGCCGCGAGTCGGACGGGCCGGAACGGTGCTGGCCCCATATGTACTTTTTTGCCGTCAATTGCGCGGATCCGTGCAATGTTCCGGGAACGCATCGCACAAGATTCGAGGCGGGTGCGACTCGGGGCGACACCGTCATGGGTCGTTCGGCGTCGACCTCATCGTTCCGTGTTGCAGATCCCATGAAGTAACGACCATCGAATGGAGACACACCCATGCGCTTCCTGCTGACTGCTGCCGCGCTCATCATGCTGGTGCCCGCCGCCTCGGCAGCGGATGTGAAATACCAGGTGCGGGACACAGCGGATCTCGTTGCCGTCTGTGATACCACCACCCGGGCCCCGGACATCACGACTGCCCTGGCTTTTTGCCACGGCTTCCTGACCGGCTCCGTTCATTTCTACTATGCGGGGATTCCGGAGTCCTCCCGATTCGCCTGCGCACCGGACCCGGCGCCGAGCCGATCCGACGTGATGAACGGCTTCGTGCAGTGGGCGGGTGGAAACCCGCAGTACATGTCCGAGCCGGCAGTGGAGACCTTGTTCCGTTACCTCGCGGAAACCTATCCCTGCCCGTGAGGCGGGCACCCACTTGTCCAGAACAGGAGTGATGGCAATGCGTTCAACACGATTCTTCATCGCGGTTCTCGGCATGGCCGTGATGCTGACCGGCTGCGCCGGCATGACCGACCAGGAACAGCGGATGGCCACCGGTGCCACCATTGGCGGGGCGGCGGTTGGTGTGGCTACCGGGAGTTGGGGCTGGGCGGCCGTCGGGGCCGCCGCGGGCGCCGGAACCGGATACCTGATCGAGGCCCAGCGCCAGCGGGAGCGGGCCGCCTTCGAGCGCGGGCTGGAGGAAGGCCGCAGCCCGTAAGACGGCCTCACGCAGGCGCGCAGCCTCCTTTGTCAGAAAAGATATCTGATGAATCAATCAATCGAGTCGAGAAGCCAATGAGCAAGTGCAGGGCCATAGCGATTGTTGCCGGGGCCACGATGTGGAACGCGGTGGCGTCGGCGGGTGAGTATGAGCAGAACCTTGCTCGGCAGCTGACGAATCCGGTGGCCGCCCTGATCAGCGTCCCCTTGCAGCTGAACTACAACAGCGACATCGGGCCCGGCGACGACGGGCGGCAATGGGTGCTCAACGTCCAGCCGGTGATCCCCTTCTCGCTGAACGAAGACTGGAACCTGATCTCGCGAACGATCCTTCCGATCGTCGACCAGCAGGATGTGTTCCCGGGCGCGGGAAGCCAGACGGGTCTTGGCGACACGATACAAAGCCTGTTTTTCTCGCCGGCGGCTCCCACCGCCGGCGGCTGGATCTGGGGCGCCGGCCCCGTTTTCCTGTTGCCGACCGGAACCGACGATCTGCTGACCACCGACAAGTGGGGCGTCGGGCCTACGGCGGTCGCGTTGCGGCAACAGGGCCCCTGGACCAGCGGCCTGTTGGGCAACCATATCTGGTCGGTCGCGGGTGACAGCGACCGGCGGGACATCAGCACCACGTTCCTGCAGCCCTTCCTGTTGTTCACGACCCCGACAGCGTGGACCTACGGGCTGCAGTCGGAGAGCACCTATGACTGGGAGAACAGTGAATGGCAGGTTCCGATCCGCGGAGTCGTGTCGAAAGTCACCCGGATCGGCAACCAACTGGTGAGCCTTGGCGGCGGCGTGAATTACTGGTTGGAGAGTTCCGAAAACGGTCCGGAGGGATGGGGGTTGCGTTTTTCCCTGACCTTGCTGTTTCCACGGTAACCACGCATTGAAGGGGTAGGCGTCGAGACTTCGGTTATGTCAGTCACCAACGGGTTCCGTTTGATGGCCCTGTGCCTTGCGCTCGTCGTACTGACCGGGTGCGCAAAGATCCGTGTCATTGATTCCCGGCCGCAAGTCGAATTTGCGGAACGCCGCAGCGACTACCTGATGGCCGGCACCTTCAGCGCCGAGACCCGCAGCGCGCTCTTCGCTTTGGGCAAGGATGCGGATGAATGTGAATCGTCTCCGCCCGATTGCATGTCAAAACTTCGGAAGCTGACCGACCCCGGCGCCGACACCACTCTCGCCATTCTCGCGGAACTGTCCATCGCACGAGCCCTGCAAGCGGAGCAGGAAAGTCGCGGCAGTGCTTCCGACGAGGTCATCGCGTACTACCTCGATGCGGCACGGTTCGCGTACGCGTTCCTGTTTCTCGGGGACCGCCCGCCAGGCGACCGCGCGCTGGAGAACCGCCAGACGCAGGTGCGTGATTACTACAACCTCGCTACGGAACGCGTGGCGGTTCTGGCTTTCCAGCGCACACGAGGGCCCAATGCACCGGTGGTCCCGGTCGAGGGAACGGTTCTCGGTTTCGGTGAATGGAGGATCAAGTTAGGGCAGGTTGACGTGCGATTACCCATCGGAGCGGAGCGCCTCGACTCGATCATCTCACCCTCGCGCCTGCAGATTCGCGGGCTCCAGAATATCTATCGTAAAGACGGTCTGGGAGCGGAACTGGTCTCGGTGTGGACAGGCGACCCCATGGTCCAACAGGAAGCCCGGATGCGCGAGATCGGCGTTTCGGCGGCGACGGTCCTGCTGGAATTCGAAGGAGACCGACTAGAGGATCTGCTCTCGCGTCAAGAGGTCTCTTTGCGCATTCTCGATCCCTACGCGACACGAACGACCCTGGTGCACGGTCGGGACGTGCGGGTTGCGGCCAATTTCAGTGCCCCGTTTGCCGTATGGTTGGCCAGAGGAGACTTTCAGCGGCGGGCGCTGCTGGGCACCCTCGGTCGCGATCCGTCGCTCACGCGTCCCCGCGTGCATCTCATGCAACCCTACGACCCGGATCGGTTCACCGTCGTCCTGCTGCATGGATTGGCCAGCGGCCCGAAGACCTGGGCCAACGTCGCCAACGAGCTCTTCGGTGACACGATCCTTCGGGATTATTACCAGTTGTGGCAGGTTGAATATCCCACCAATGTGCCCATCGCGATCAACCACGTGGACATTCGCAGAGCTCTCGAGCAGACCACCGCCCAGCTGGATCCGGAGCGTGACGCCAGAGCTACCCGCGAGATGATACTGATCGGGCACAGCATGGGTGGAGTGCTCGCGCGGTTGGTGATCGTCGAAGCCGACGACGACGTCTGGCCCGAGACGCTGGGCATCTTCCTCGATTCAAAGAGGCGGGCAGCACTGACGCCGCTGGATCCCGATCTTCAGTTGGAGACACTGGGCATCCCCCCCGATTCACAGTGGCGTGCGGCATTGGGGCCGTTCGAAACCTATCTTCAGTTCGAGCCGCTTGAGAGTGTTGGCAGGGCGATCTTCCTGGCCAGCCCTCATGCCGGAACCCCATTTGCCGGGAATTGGCTGAGCCGAATGGTCATCTCGCTGATCCTCCTGCCCGTGGATACCCTTTATCGGATTGCAGCCGCCGCCGACGCAGTCGAGGCGGATGCGCCCGAAATTGCAGCGAGCCTGAGAGCCAACGTCACGGCCATCCACCAACTCAATTCCAGCAGTCTCTTCCTGCAAGGGACATCACGGCTCGATATCGCACCCGGCATTCCCTACCATTCCATCATCGCCCGCAGGAACCTCAGGGGTCCGTTGGAAACGTCCAATGACGGTGTCGTGCCGTTCACCAGCGCCTATCTGCCCGGTGCCACGAGCACCCTGGTCGTGAATGCGGGGCACGGTGTGCACCAGATGTCCGAGGCGATCGTCGAGGTCCGTCGGATCCTTCACCTTCACCTTGAGGAACTCGGGGTACTCGAAGGGTATTGACCCGCTTCCGGTACACCTCCTTCTGTCGACGAAACATCCGCCTTATTGGACATGGGCGTCCATGTTGCGGTGCAATACAATCCGGAACTGGACAGGAGACGGCAATGGGCAGGCGAATCATCAAGACGGTGGACCTGGCCCTGCAGGGCGGCGGATCCCATGGTGCCTTGACTTGGGGGGTGTTGGACCGTCTGCTGATGGACGAACGAATCGAGATCGCCTCCATCAGTGGCACCAGCGCTGGCGCCATGAACGCCGTAGTGATGGCCGAGGGGTTCGATCGGGGCGGTCGGGATGGGGCCCGCGAAGCCCTTGCCACTTTCTGGAAAGCGGTCAGTGACGCGGCCCGGTTTTCCCCGATACAGCGTTCCCTCTGGGATCGCCTCACCAACCGCTTCAGCCTCGACCACTCCCCGGGCTACCTGTTCTTCGAGCTCCTGACCCGCCAGTTCTCACCCTATGAACTGAACCCGCTGAACATCAACCCCCTGCGCGATCTGGTGGCCTCGCTGGTGGACTTCGAAAGAGTCAACCACTGCGAGGCGCTCAAGGTCTTTGTCACCGCAACCAACGTGCGCACCGGGCGCGGCCGTACCTTCACCCAACCGGATCTCTCGGTCGACAGCGTGATGGCCTCCGCCTGCCTGCCGTTCATGTATCAGGCCGTGGAGATCGACGGCGAGGCCTACTGGGACGGCGGATACATCGGCAACCCGGCGCTGTACCCGCTGGTCGAGGATCAGGCGACGAGGGATCTGATCCTCGTACAGATCAATCCGATGGTACGCGAAGCGCTGCCGCGTACCGGTCGGGAAATCATCAATCGCCTCAATGAAATCACCTTCAATGCGAGCCTGATCAAGGAACTCCGGGCGATCGAGCTTCTGCACCAGTTGATCGAGGCAGAGGGGCTCGAATCCGAGCGCTACCGCGACATCTACGTTCACCTGATCCATGCCCACGAAGAGCTGAAGGACCTGGATGCCTCAAGCAAGATGAACGCCGAGTGGGATTACCTCAGTCACCTGAACGAGCGCGGCCGGGCCTGGGCATCGAAATTCCTCGAGCGGCACTTCGATGACCTGGGCAAGCGCTCCACCTTCGACCTGAAAAGCCTGTTCACCGACAGCTTCAGGCCGCCGAACCTGGATGAGTCCGCAGCATCCCACCCGCCAGGGGAGCCCAAACCATGACGGGAATACTGGTCATCCTCATTGCGCTGGGTCTGCTGATTTTTCTGGCCTACCGCGGGATCAGCCTTCTGATCCTCACGCCGGCCCTGGCGACCTTCGCAGTGGTCGCGACAAGGGACGGTCCGGTGCTTGGGAGCTACACACAAATATTCATGGTGGCTACTGGTGAGTTCATCACCCTGTATTTCCCGATTTTCCTGCTCGGTGCGATCTTCGGCAAGCTGATGGAAGACTCTGGCAGCGCCGCGGTGCTGGCCAACGCCATCATCGCCCGGCTGGGAACCGGGCGAGCCATCCTGGCCGTGGTGCTGTCCTGCGCGGTGATGACGTATGGCGGCGTTTCGCTGTTCGTGGTCGCGTTTGCGGTCTACCCGATCGCAGCGGCCCTGTTCCGGCAGGCCGACATCCCCAAACGGCTGATTCCCGCCACCATTGCGTTGGGTGCCTTCACCTTCACGATGACCGCGTTGCCCGGCACCCCAGCCATTCAGAACACGATTCCGATGCCGTTCTTCGGCACTTCGCCCTTTGCCGCCCCCGGGCTTGGCATCATCACGGCCCTCGTGATGTTCGCACTCGGCATGCTCTGGCTCGAATACCGCGCCCGCAAGCTGGCGGCGGAGGGGTACGGCGACCATGCCGACACGGAGTTCCAGCCGGACAAGGATCTCCGGGAACGATCCGCGGGCGAGGGGTTCGACCTGATGGAACTGCCGGTGGATCCGCAACCGGTAGGGCTGCCGCCGGTTTGGATCGCGGTGCTACCGCTGGTGCTGGTCATCGCGATCAACCTGCTGTTCACCTTCGTGATCATCCCGCATATGGACACGGACTTCCTTGCGCTACCGCTGTACGGTGAGACCAGCATTGACCAGGTGCGCGGGATCTGGTCGGTGATCGCCGCACTGGTGCTGTCATTGCTGTTCGTGATCGCGGCCAA
>SLNI01000122.1 GCA_007133115.1 Thioalkalivibrio sp.
ACCGAGCACCGAGCACCGAGCACGAGGCACCGAGTACCCGGTACACCGCACTCGGTACTCGTTGGTCGGGTTGAAGGGAAGGGCTGTAGCTCGCGATGTCGTAGGGTCGCCTCGACCAGGTGCAGGGCTGGTGCGAGTGCGTGCTCCCCGGATGCGAATGCCTGTGACCAGCGACGAAGGTGTGACCCAACGAAAAAGGCCACCCGGTGCAGGTGGCCTAAGTCTTTGTTTTATTGGCTCCCCGGGACGGGCTCGAACCGCCGACCTAGTGATTAACAGTCACCCGCTCTACCGACTGAGCTACCGGGGAATAGGAAGCCGCGCATCGTAAAGACCCCCTGCGCGCGAGTCAAGCAACGGCGGCGGTCAGCCGCCGCGGGAGAAGCGGCCGATGCGTTCGATCGCCTGGTCCAGGACGTCCATGCTGGTCGCGAACGAGATGCGCACGTGGGCGTCCAGGCCGAAGGCGCTGCCCGGCACCAGGGCCACGCCGACGTCGTCCAGCAGCCTGCGCGAGAACTCGAGGTCGTCCGCGATTCCACGGGCCTCCATGGCGCCCGCCACGCGCGGGAAGCAGTAGAAGGTGCCGTCCGGCATCAGGCATTCGACGCCCGGGATCGCGTTGAGCCCGTCGACCACGTGCTTCGCGCGCTTTTCGAACTGGACGCACATGTCGCGCACGCACTGCTGATCGCCGTTCAGTGCGACCACGGCCGCGGCCTGCGCGATCGAGGTGGCATTGGAGGTACTCTGCGACTGCACGTTCTTCATCGCGCCGATGAGCTTGGCGGGGCCACCGGCATAACCGATGCGCCAACCGGTCATCGCGTAGGCCTTGGACACGCCGTTGAGAACGACGGTGCGGGGCGCGAGATCGGGCGCGACGTTGAGAATGTTCACGAACTTTGCACCACCGAACAGGATGTGTTCGTACATGTCGTCGGTCGCGATCACGATGCCCGGGTGTTCGCGCAGCACGTCAGCCAGGGCGGTGAGTTCATCCGCGCTGTAGGCGGCCCCGGTCGGGTTGGACGGGCTGTTCAGGAAGATCAGGCGCGAGCGCGGGGTGATCGCGGCGCGCAGTTGTTCCGCGGTGATCTTGAAGCCGCTTTCCTGGGTCGCGGTAACGAATACCGGGGTCGCGTCGGCCAGCAGCGCGATGTCCGGATAGGAAACCCAGTAGGGTGCCGGGATCAGCACTTCATCGCCGGCGTTGAGCAGGGCCAGCGCGAGGTTGAAGATGCTCTGCTTGCCGCCGGAGGAGACCAGAATCTCGTTCGGCTTGTAGCTGAAGCCGTTGTCGCGCTCGAATTTTGCGATCACCGCCTTCTTCAGCGCGGCGGTTCCGTCCACCGCCGTGTACTTGGTATCTCCGCGGGCAAGCGCATCGATCGCGCCCTGCTTGATATGCTCGGGGGTATCGAAGTCAGGTTCCCCGGCACCAAGGCCGACGATGTCCCGGCCCTCGGCCTTGAGCTGATTGGCGAGTGCGCTGACGGCCAGGGTGGGGGAGGGCTTGATACGTTGAACGCGTTCGGAAAGCTGGATGTCCAAGGCGGGCCTCTGACGAGCGTAGGAATGAGGGAAGCAGTTTTATCGCTGCACTGCGGAATGATACTGAAATCAGAGCTACAACATAAGGCGGACGGCCCCGAAACCTTCAAGGTGGTCTCGGAATATCAGCCGGCCGGCGACCAGCCAGCGGCCATCCGATCCCTGGTCGAAGGCATCGAATCCGGTCTTGCGCACCAGGTTCTGCTGGGCGTGACCGGGTCCGGCAAGACGTTCACGATTGCCAACGTCATCGAAGAGATTCAGCGGCCCACCATCATACTGGCTCCCAACAAGACCCTGGCTGCGCAGCTGTACGGCGAAATGAAGGAATTCTTCCCGAACAACTCGGTGGAATACTTCGTTTCCTACTACGACTACTACCAGCCCGAAGCCTATGTGCCGTCCTCGGATACGTACATCGAGAAGGACGCGTCGATCAACGAACACATCGAGCAGATGCGCCTGTCCGCGACCCGTGCGCTGCTGGAGCGGCGTGACGCGATCATCGTGGCCAGCGTGTCGGCGATCTACGGCCTCGGGGACCCGCGCAAGTACCTCTCGATGGTGCTGCACATCCAGCGGGGCGAGCGGGTGGATCAGCGGGTCATTCTGCGTCGGCTCGCGGAACTGCAGTACACGCGCAACGACGCCGACCTGCGCCGGGCGACGTACCGGGTGCGCGGCGAGGTGATTGACATCCACCCGGCGGAGTCGGACATGGAGGCGGTGCGCATCGAGCTGTTCGACGACGAGGTGGAGCGCCTGTCGTACTTCGATCCGCTCACCGGGGAGGTACTGCGCACGGTGTCCCGGTTAACCATCTACCCGAAGACGCACTATGTGACACCGCGGGAGACGCTGCTGGAGGCGTTGGACCATATCAAGGTGGAGCTCAAGGAGCGGCTGGATTTCCTGCGCCAGGAGAACCGGCTGGTCGAGGCGCAACGGCTGGAACAGCGGACGGTCTTCGACATGGAGATGATCCTGGAGATCGGCTACTGCTCGGGGATCGAGAACTACTCGCGCTATTTGTCCGGGCGTGGTCCCGGAGAACCGCCTCCGACGTTCTTCGACTACCTTCCGCCCGATGCCCTGCTGGTCGTGGACGAATCGCACGTGTCGGTTCCGCAGGTCGGCGGGATGTTCCGCGGCGACCGTTCGCGTAAGGAGACGCTGGTGGAATACGGCTTTCGGCTGCCATCGGCGCTGGACAACCGTCCGTTGCGCTTCGAGGAGTTCGAACACCTGCAGCCGCAGACGATCTACGTGTCGGCGACTCCGGGCCCCTATGAACTCGAGCATGCCGGCGCCATCGTCGAACAGGTGGTGCGACCGACCGGTCTGCTGGATCCGCAACTGGAGGTGCGCCCGGCCGGAACGCAGGTGGACGACTGCCTCTCGGAGATCCGCCTTCGCGTCGAGCGCTCCGAGCGTGTGTTGATCACCACGCTGACCAAGCGCATGGCCGAGGACCTCACCGACTACCTCTCCGAACACGGGGTGCGCGTTCGCTACCTGCACTCCGATATCGATACCGTGGAACGCATGGAGATCATCCGTGACCTGCGTCTGGGCGAATTCGATGTGCTGGTGGGCATCAACCTCCTGCGCGAGGGCCTGGACATGCCCGAGGTCTCACTGGTCGCCATTTTCGATGCCGACAAGGAGGGTTTCCTGCGGTCGGAACGCTCCCTGATCCAGACCATCGGCCGGGCCGCGCGCAATCTCAATGGGCGGGCGATCCTGTATGCCGACCGGATCACCGGTTCGATGCAGCGCGCGATCGAAGAGACCGACCGGCGCCGGGAGAAGCAGGAAGCCCATAACCTGGCGCATGGAATCACGCCACTGGGCATCCGCAAGTCGGTGGCGGACATCCTGGAGGCACGCGCGGACCCACGGCATGGGCGCAAAGGCCGGCGCGTGGCCGAAAAGGAATCTCCGGCGTACGCCGAATCTCCCGAGCGTGCAGCGCGCGAGATCGAACGCCTGGAGAAGGAGATGTACACCAAGGCGCGCAATCTCGAGTTCGAGGCGGCTGCGCAGCTGCGTGACCGGATACAGGAACTCAAGGAGCACGCGTTCCGGCCGGAAGCGGTGGCCGGCGGGCGAAGAGTGTAGGCACGGGCGTCTGGCGAAAGTCCGTCGACAGGCCAAAACCCGGTACACTCCGGACTGAATTCTGGATTCCTGCGAGGTGGCATGGCTGATTCACTGGGTCCGGTAATGCTAGGCGTCGAAGGTCTCGAACTCTCGCCCGCCGATCGCGAACGCCTTCTTCACCCGGCGACTGGCGGGGTGATCCTGTTCACGCGCAATTACCGGGATCCCGAGCAGCTCCGTGCCCTGGTCGAAGCGATCCGCGGGTTGCGCAGCCCCGAGTTGCTGATTGCCGTCGATCACGAGGGTGGGCGGGTCCAGCGTTTCCGAGCCGGCTTCACCGAACTTCCCCCAATGCACAGCATCGGCGAGGTATTCGCCTACGATCCCGTGCGCGGGCAGGAACTGGCCCGGGATGCCGGTTGGCTGCTCGCGCAGGAGCTGCAGGCCGTGGGGCTGGATTTCAGCTTCACCCCGGTGCTGGACCGGGACATCGGCGTCAGTACGATCATCGGAGACCGCGCCTTTCATGATCGGCCGGACGTGATCTCTCTGCTGGCCGGGTGCCTGCTCGACGGCCTGGACGAAGCGGGAATGCGCGGTGTCGGCAAGCATTTTCCCGGCCACGGCGCCGTTGCGGCCGACTCGCACGATGAAATTCCTATCGATCCCCGGCCGCTGGCCGAAATCGAGAACGAGGACATCGCGGCGTTCCTGCCCCTGTTGCCGAGGCTCGGCGGGATCATGCCCGCGCATGTCATCTACCCGGAAATCGATTCAAGCCCTGCTGGTTTTTCAGGGATTTGGATGCATGACCTGCTACGAGTTCGATGGGGGTATGAGGGGGCGATCTTCAGTGATGACCTGGGGATGGCCGGGGCTTTCGTTGCGGGGTCGCCCGCGGACCGCGCCCATGCCGCGATCTATGCAGGCTGCGACATGGTCCTGATCTGCAACGACTTCCCGGGGATGGACGAGATCCTGCAGACCCTGGAGGGACGGAGCCTATCCGGCGACTCCGCGCGGCGGATCGAGCACATGCGCGCGCGACCGACCTCCGTCGATGCAGAGCACCTGGAGGCGGCGCAGGCGCGGCTCCTTGCACTGCACGATTTCGGCGAAACCCCACTGATCTGATCGAGTCTCGATGCCAGGACGGGCACCGGAAACATCCCCACGCCCCCGACGCGAATCAAAGCCGGCGCCCGACACCCGGCTACACTTCAAGCTATGGATACGGCCGTTCATGCGGAACAGGTCGATTCCGGGAAGGTGAGGCGACTCGAACTCCCGGTGTCGGGGATGAGTTGTGCATCCTGTGTCAGCCGTGTCGAAGATGCGATCCTGGCCGTTCCGGGCACCCTGCAGGCCAATGCCAACCTGGCGACCGGCAAGGTCAGCGTGGAGGTCTCGACCGCGACCGAGCGGGAGGTCTTCGCTGCAATCGAGGATGCCGGCTATGAGCCCGCGAGTGAGCAGACCACCTTCGCCGTAGGGGGGATGAACTGCGCCTCCTGCAACGGGCGCGTGGAGGACGCACTGCGCCGTCTGCCCAATGTGCTGGAAGCCAGCGTCAACCTGGCGACCGGAACCGCGACGGTCCGGTATGTAGCCAACCCCGATTCTCCCGCCGACCTGCTGGTGGCCGTGGAAGCCGCCGGCTATGAACCCGAACGCATCCGCTCCGGACCGGATCGAGTCGATCGCGAGCGCGCGGCACGCGCGGCCGAGTATCGCGCGACCAAGCGGCGGCTGATCCTCGCGATCGTTCTCACGTTGCCCATTTTCGTGATCGACATGGGTGGGCACCTGATCCCGCCGTTGCAGGAAGCGGTTCATGGTGCGATGGGCACCCGGAACGTCTACATCCTCTTCTTCCTGCTCGCTTCGGGGGTCCAGTTCGGACCCGGTCTGGACTTCTACCGCAAGGGCTGGCCCGCGCTGCTGCATGGCGCACCGGACATGAACTCGCTGGTGATGCTGGGGACATCGGCGGCATACGGGTATTCGGTCGTTGCGACGTTCCTGCCGGGTCTCCTGCCTGCGGGTTCGGTCCACGTGTATTTCGAAGCGTCGGCCTTGATCATCACCCTGATTCTGCTGGGACGTTTTCTGGAAGCCCGGGCTCGGGGTGCGACCTCGGAGGCCATCCGGAAACTCGTTGGGCTGCAGCCGAAGACGGCCCACGTGCAGCGCGATGGCGAGTCTGTTGAGGTAGATGTGTCCCTGCTGCAGCCGGGGGACCTCGTGCGGGTGCGCCCGGGCGAGCGCATCCCCGTGGATGGTGATGTGCTCGAGGGCGCCTCCTGGGTGGACGAGTCGATGATCAGCGGCGAGCCGCTTCCCGTGC
>SLNI01000126.1 GCA_007133115.1 Thioalkalivibrio sp.
TCGCACCGGGAAGATTACCGATAGGGGTCCGGCAGGCCTTCCCGGCGTTTGAACCGGCGGTGGCTCCAGAAGTATTGTTCCGGCGCCGCGAGAATGGCCTGCTCGATGACCTGGTTGATGCGGGTCGTGTCGGCCACGGGGTCTTCGGTCGGGAAATCGTCCAGGGGCGGGTGGATGGTCAGCCGGTAACGGCCGTCGGCCAGTCGGTACCCGAAAAACGGAAGCACCGGGGCGCGGCTTATTCGGGCGATTCGGTGGGTTGCCGTCTGGGTTGCGGCAGGAACGCCGAAAAAGGGTACCAGCTCGGTTTGGCGCCCGCGCGCGCCCTGGTCCGGCGCATACCAGACCGGGATGTTGTTCTTCAGTGAACGCAGCAGGCCCTTGATGTCGTTGCGCTCGATCGTTCCCAGGATATGGTGTTCACGGTTGCGCTGGAACAGGTAGTCGATCACCGGGTTCCGGTTCGGGCGGTACATGCATGCAAACGGCTGATTCATCGACAGGATTCGCGCGCAGAACTCGAGCGTGGTGAAGTGGGCGCTGACCAGCAAGGCGCCGTGCCCGGCCTCGAGCGCCCGGTCCAGATGGTCCAGGCCCTCCAGCATATAGAGGCCCTCGAAGCGTGCCGCGGGCGCCCACCATCCGGATACGGTTTCGAGGACGCCGATGCCCGCGGCCTCGAAATGCGCTTGCAGAAGCGCTCGTCGCGCTTCCGGGGACTGTTCCGGGAAGCAGAGCGCCAGATTGACCTCCGTGACCCGTCGGCGCCTTCCGCCCAGGCGCAGGAACAGGCGGCCGATCATCCGCCCGATGGCCTGCTGCCACCGAAACGGCAGTCGGGTGGCGAGCCATGCCAGTCCCGCGCCAAGCCACAACGGCCAGGACCGCGGGCCCAGTGGCGCTTTCCGGGTTCCCGTTTTTTGTTTCTTTGCTGTCAATCCTGGCCACTCCCTTCGATCGCGATCCTTGTGACAGAGCACTAGTTTATACCGGGCCGCGGGATCATCCGATCACCGCGATCCCGGGCTCATCCGCGTGGGCGGAGCCACGGTTCGAGCATCTCGAGCGTGCGTCCGGTTGCTCCACGATTGGCGTTCAGCACCTGCGCGGCTCGCGCGGCCATGTCGGCGCCGGCCTGCGGGTCCCGCACCCAGGCGTCCAGAGCCTCGAGCAGCCCGGTGGCGTTGTTCACGGTCAGGATGGCTTGGGCCGCCGAGAGCAGAGCCACCGTGTGGGCGAAGTTGCGCATGTCGGGCCCGGTCACCACCGGGCAGCCGGCCGCCGCCGGCTCCAGGGGGTTCTGTCCACCGTGGTCGACCAGGCTGCCGCCAACGAAGGCAGCGTCGGCAAGCGGATACAGGGCGGCGAGCTCACCCAGGGTGTCCAGTACGACCACGTCGGCCGCAGCGCCCGAGGCCGCTATTTGCGAGCGGGGAATGGCCGAAAGGCCAGCCGCGCGCGCCTGGGCGAGGAGTTCCGGGCTCCTTGTGGGATGACGCGGCGCCACCAGCAGTTGCAGCCGTCGATCGGGGTGGCGCCGGCCCAGAGCGCGATGGGCCTCGAATAGCGTGGCTTCCTCCCCGGGGTGGGTGGAGCCGGCGAGCCAGAGCCAGTCTCCCGCGAAGGCATCCCGCTGGAGTTTTCCCGGTCCGGGCGGTGCGACGTCGAACTTCAGATTGCCGGTCACTGAAACCTTCTTGGCCCCGAGATCGCGGAACGCGGCCGCATCCGATTCGGACTGGGCCGCGACCGTGGTGAGTCCAGCAAGCAGGGGGGCGTACAAGACCCGGAATCTACGATAGCGTTCGCGCAGTCCCGGACCCAGGCGCGCGTTCACGACGATGACGGGAACGGCGGCGCGTGCGCTCGCGCGGAGCAGGTTGGGCCACAGTTCGGTCTCGATCAAGACCAGCGCCCGCGGTTTCAGAACCCGAAACAGGCGCCGTAACGCCCAGGGGAGATCCAGCGGCAGATAGCGCACCCGCACGGGCAGGCCCGCGGCCTGCATCCGCTCGGCCTCGGCGCGTCCGGCCGGGGTGGTCGTGGTCAGTTGAATCCGCGCGTTTCGGCCGTCCACCACCAGCGCTCGGATCAGTTGGCCGGCGACACGCATCTCGCCCAGAGACACGGCATGAATCCAGAGGTCGCAGGGTGATGCCTCGGGGCGTTTCCCGGTGAGCCGCTCGGGCAGGTGCCGGCGGTACCCCGGCTCGCGCCGTGACCGCCAGACGAAATACAGCAGAATCCACGGGACCATCAGGTGCAGCAGCAGGTTGTACCCCGCGCTGGCGAACCGGAAGCCCAGATCGTTCAGGCTCAATCGAGCGCTCCGGAGTGCCGTGGTTGGACCGGCGCAAGGCGTTGGGGAGGGTCGGCGCGCACGGGTCAGGTGCTGCTTTCGCGTTGACTTGCCGACGACTCGCGAATCCGGTTCGCGATCGCGTGCCAATCAGGGGCGACAAAGTCCGCTGCCCCGGGATCCGTCTGCATCGCGCCACCCCGCAGCAGAATGGTGCGGCAGCCGGCCAGGCGTCCGGCCTCCACGTCCGACGGTTTGTCTCCGACCATGAAGCTCTGCTGCAGATCGGCGCCGAGTCGCTGGGCAGAGCGCTGGATCATCCGTGGGGAGGGTTTGCGACAGTCGCATCGGTCCTCAGGCGCGTGCAGGCAATACTGCGCGTCGTCGACCGTGATCCCCCGTTCCGCCAGCAACGCGAGCAGTTGCCGGTGAACCGCAGCCACTGCCTCGGGGCCGAAATAGCCGCGGCCAACGCCGGACTGGTTGCTGATGATCGCCAGCAGGTAACCGGCCTCCCGGCAGGCCGCAAGCCCTTCCGGCACTCCGGGGAGCAATTGCACCTGGGCTGGATCCCGAGGATAGCCGACGTCCACCATCAGGGTTCCGTCACGATCGAGGAACACGACCCGCCGGGTCATTCCGCCCTGGCTCCTGGCCCCGCCTCCATTGGAATGCGTCCCTCGGCCACGGCTTCGTCGACGCCCTGGCAGATCAGGTGACCGATGGTGATGTGGCTTTCCTGGATCCGGGCCGTATTTGAGGATGGCACGCGCAGACAGAGGTCGGCCTGGCTTTGGAGTTTCCCGCCGCCGTCTCCCGTCAGTGCGATGGTGACCAGCCCCATGGCGCCTGCAGCCTCGATCGCTCGGAGCACGTTCGGCGAGTTGCCACTGGTGGAGAGCCCGATCGCCACATCCCCGGGGCGCCCGAGCCCCTGGATCTGGCGCAGGAAGATGTGCTCGAAACCATAATCGTTGCCGATGCTGGTCAGGATCGAGGTATCGGTGGTGAGCGCGAGGGCCGGAAGGGGGCGGCGTTCGTGCGTGAATCGCCCGACCATTTCGGCGGCCAGGTGCTGGGAATCCGCGGCGCTGCCGCCATTGCCGAAGAAAAACACGGTGTTGCCCCGCGCCAGCGCCTGCACGACCGCTTCCACGGCTTCGAGAATGGTTTCGGCCTGCTCGTCCGCGAGCCGCATCTTGATTCGGGCGCTTTCGCGCAGGACTTCGCTCAGGGTATCCGGGGTCATCGCAGCACCATCGGGACGAAGGGTCTGAGCTTATCAGGAATCGGTATACTGGGCCGCGACATTCCAGCGTCGGCGCAGCGCAAAATGAAGCTCACTCTCCCTGATTTCGATGGATTCCGGATTCTGGTCGCGGGAGACCTCATGCTCGATCGCTACTGGCTCGGGGCCACGGAGCGCATTTCGCCCGAGGCACCCGTGCCGGTGGTGCACGTGAACGCCACCGAAGAACGCCCCGGTGGCGCGGGCAACGTCGCCCTGAACCTCTCCGCCCTCGGGATCGTGCCCGCGCTCGTGGGCGCGACCGGCGAGGACGAAGCCGGTTGGCGCCTGGATCAGCTGCTGACCGAGGCCGGGGTGGACTGTCACTTCCAGCGCCGGCCGGGCGCGGCGACGATCACCAAGCTGCGCGTGATCAGCCGCAATCAGCAGCTGATCCGCCTCGATTTCGAGGACGGGTTCCCCGGCCTGGAGGCTGCCGACCTGTTGCCCCTGTACCAGCCCCTGCTCCAGGGGTCCAGCGTCGTCGTGTTGTCGGATTATGCGAAGGGCGCGCTGCGCGCCCCGGACCGATTGATCCAGGCGGCACGGAAGGCCGGAGTACCCGTTCTGGTCGATCCGAAGGGACGGGATTTCGCGCGGTACCGGGGTGCCCACCTGATCACGCCGAATTTCTCGGAATTCGAGGCCGTGGCCGGTCCCTGCGCGGATGCGGACGAACTGGTTCGGCGTGGGGAGGCGTTGCTGAACGACTGTGGCATTGCTGCGCTGCTGGTCACGCGCGGTGCGGAGGGTATGAGCCTGATTCGCCCCGGGCAGGCTCCACTGCACCTTCCCGCTCGCGCCCGCGAGGTCTTCGATGTCACGGGTGCCGGGGACACCGTCATCGCGCTGCTTGCGGCCGGGATCGCCGCGGGACTCGAGTTGCCCCAGGCGACGGCCCTGGCCAACCTGGCGGCCGGCATCGTGGTCGGCAAGCTCGGCACCGCGAAGGTGTCGGTGGCCGAGATGCGCCGGCAACTGCGCGAGCAGGACGATGCCAGCCACGGCGTGGTGGACGAGGAAACCCTGATGACCACCGTCGCGGATGCGCGGGCGCACGGCGAGCGCATCGTGATGACCAACGGCTGCTTCGACCTGCTCCACGCCGGACACGTCGCGTACCTGGAGCAGGCACGCGCACGCGGTGACCGCCTCGTCGTCGCGGTGAACGACGATGATTCCGTCCGCCGCCTCAAGGGCGAGAGCCGGCCGGTCAATCCACTGGCGCAGCGGATGGCGGTGCTGGCGGGCCTGGCGTCGGTGGACTGGGTGGTGCCGTTCTCCGAAGATACGCCGGCACGCCTGATCGGTCGGGTTCTGCCGGACGTGCTGGTGAAGGGGGGAGACTACCGCCCCACGGACATTGCCGGGTACGACGCGGTCGTCGCGAGCGGCGGGTCGGTGGAGATCCTGGATTTCCTGGACGGCTGTTCCACCAGCGCGATGCTGGAGCGCCTCCGGGCGGGTTCCTGAGACCGCGTGGAGATGGACTGGAGCGTACGGAGAACCGATTCCGGTTACCTGATCTACGACAACGCTCTTCCGGAGGCGCCTGTCCCCTGGATGTTCGATGACGCCGCGCTGTCCGATCGGGATCTGGTCCGGGAACGCCGCGGGGATGGCCGCGGCGAAGTCGTTTTTCATGACCCCCCGATGACCGGGTCGACCGGCCAGTGGGTCTTGCGCCATTACCACCGTGGCGGCGCGGTGGCGCGGATCCTCGGCGACCGCTACCTCTGGACAGGTCTGGTTCGCAGCCGGCCCTGGCGCGAATTCGCCCTGACCGCGAAGATGTACGGCGAGGGGTTGCCCGTGCCGCGCCCGTTGACGGCGGCCCTCTGGACCGGGGGTCCATTCTACCGGGCGGATCTGGTAACCCAGCGGATTCCCGAGGCCCAGCCAATGGACGCCCTGCTGCAACAGGGTCGTCTGACCAGCCGCACCTGGCAGGATGTCGGTCGCTGCGTACGTCGTTTTCACGATGCCGGCTATTGTCATGCGGACCTGAACAGCCGGAACATCCTGGTCGACGCGGCGCAGAAAATCTGGCTGCTCGACTGGGATCGAGGACGCCGTCAGCCATCCGGTGCCTGGCGCGAGGCCAATCTCCGCCGTCTGCAACGCGATCTGGAGAAACGCCGGCGCCTGTATCGGCAGTGGCATTACGCCGACTCGGATTTCGCCGCCCTGCGCTCCGCCTATGAGGCCGTGCGCTCCGCAAACCCCGCGGCGACGCAGCATGACTGAGCCCGGGAATTCTTCCGCGCCCGCCGCCCCCGCGAGCCTGTGCATTTTCCGGTTGTCGGCGATCGGCGACGCGACCCACGTCGTGCCTGTCGTCCGAACGGTCCAGCGCTTCTGGCCCGAAACTGCGATCA
>SLNI01000251.1 GCA_007133115.1 Thioalkalivibrio sp.
CATGCCGGGTTCCAGGTGCAGCTTGTGCGCGATCAGTTCCAGCTTCGCACGCTGCGCCTCGTCCAGGGTCGCGTCGGATCCGTCGGGGCCGTAATAGGCGCAGGTGTACTGCATGGTTGGCCCGAGCATGGCTTCATAAAGTCGTCGGGAAAGGTCGTAATGCTGCTCGGCAACCTGCCGCGAGCGACTGCGGTTCTGCAGGTTGCCGAGCCAGCACAGCAGCGACGTGCCCAGGACCGCCGGCGTGCGGATCTCCCGGTCCAGCCTGGCCCGGAGCATCCGGAAGAACAGCTCGTCGAGTCGCTCAACGTCCCACCAGCCGTCCATGTAGGCCTCGCCGGCGCCGAGCGAGCCCTCGGCGAGAATGCGCTGATACAGCGCATCGTCGTAGACGTGAAGATCCCAGGGGCGCGTGCCGCCGATCTCGACGTCGGCGCTGCGCAAAAGTTCGGTGACGTGTTGTTTTGCTGACATGTTCGTGCTCCCTGCAGGAACCGGGCAGCCCACTGTCGCAACCCTGCCTCAATCTCCTTCAGACCCGTGCCAGCGACGAGGGTTCCGGCACCGCGGCTGTTCGCGGGGCCGGCGAACCCGTATTTTCCGAGTCCACACCGACGGATTGCACGCCCTGGCATTCCGTTAGACCGACGGGCGTGCAGTCCGCGCGATGATGATGTTGTGCCCGGCGGGCCTTGCTGTCAGGGCTCCCCGCGGCGCACGGCCAGGTAACGCTTGTCCCGAATCTCCTTCACATGGCCGCCCTCATGGCAGCCGATACAGTACTCGGAAGCCACGAGATACTCGGAGTGTCGTTCCATGTAGATGGGATTCTGCTCCGCGACTTCGTCGGTCATGTGGCAGGCGATACAGTTGGACATGGTCTTGTCCGGGTAACTGGCAAGCCGGTCATGGTGCGGGTCCACCTGCCCGGTGAAGACGAGGTAGACCTTGCGCGTGCCCTGGGTCTTGTCGCGAACGAATCCGCCTGTATGGCAGTCCAGGCAGCCGACTCCGTGGTGCACGCCGTGATCCCAGGATGCCTTTTCGTAGGCGTGACACGAGCTGCAGAAAGCATCCGTTTTGGTTACCTGGTGTCCGGCCGTTCCACCCAGCGCCAAAAGGGCCAGGACGGCAACGATGAGGACGATGATCCAGATCTTTTTCATTTCCTCTTACTCCCGAATGGGCTTTGACGAAGCGCCGGCGGGCGTCGGGCCCGCCATAACCTCAACGCAGTCGCTCGTTGCCGTCCCAGACCAAGTCGGCTTCGGGGAGCAAGGGCAGGTACTGCAGCCATACATGGGAATCAAGGTGCTCCTGGCTTTGCTGGAGCTTGCGGCTGTGTTCACGGATCGGCGGTACGAGTTCCTTGATCGGCTGATCCATGGACCCGGCGATCTCATGGTTGGTGGCACGGATCGCAAGCCGCACGGCCTCATCGCTGTACTGCTGGGAGGATGCGAGGGTATCGAGCGCCTTGACCGGGTTGTGCGCGCCCGCGCTGTTCTCGGCCGAGACGTAGTCCCAGAACCACTGTCCCTTGCGCACCATCTCCCGGGCCTCATTCAGAAGCTCCGCGTCCGCGAAGCCGTGCTCCATCGCCTGGCGCACCGCCTCATGGGCGCGGACCGATTTCTCCTGCGCGATGTTGAGCTGCTTCCACACGCGCTCCTGGTTGTATACGGTTCGGTCGCGAAGGTCGGCGGGGGTGCGATCGGTATGGCAACCCATACAGGCGTTGCGGATCATCTCGTCGGTTTTCAGCGGCGAGGTCCAATGATGGGAGCTGATCCGCACCGCGCCTTCGGTCGACCGGGGCATGTGACAGTCGGCACAGCTCACGCCCGCCTGCGCGTGGACGCTGTCGCTCGACATCTCGTACTCGGGGTGTTGGACCTTGATCATCGGGGTCTTCGAAACGGCGTGCACCCAATCGGTGAACTGGCCCTCGAAGCCGTCGCGCTCCGGGTTGCCGTTGGACTTGAAGCGATAGATGTCTTCCGCGTTCATGCCCTTGTCCCAGGGGAAGTGCGGCTTGGCCGCCACGCCGTGTTCAGCGGTCTCGAAGTAATACTCGACGTGGCACTGGGCGCAGACCAGGGAACGCATCTCGTTGCGGGAAGCGTTGCGCCAGTCCTTTCCCTGCCGCTCCAGGGCCTCGGTCAGCGGGACGCTGGTGATCACCAGCCGCATTTGCCTGGCGGGGTCGTGACAGTTGGTGCAGCCGATACTGTGCATTTTCGGATCGAGCACGGTGCGGAAATCGTGAAAGTTCATCGACCAGAAGTTGTCGCCGTGCTTCTCGAGCAACTCCGGTATTGCGGTGGTCTTGCAGTTGTAACAGGTCGACGGCAACCCAGCCTGCTCGCTGTAGCGGTTGATGCGGTCGATCTTGGTTACGTCCTCGATGGCGTACACATGCCCGCGCGCCCGGTCGTATTCGTAGCTGAACGGGTAACCCAGCCAGAGATTCTTGAGGTAGGGCTGCGCGTGTTTGTACCCCTTGGGCAGCGGATTGAAATCGTCATGCTTGCGGTGGGGTACGGAACCCCCGTATTCCGTCATTTGGGAATCGTCATAATTTTGCAGATACGACTGATACTGCGGCAGATGCTCGAAGGCCAGGTTGCCTTCACCCAAATCCAATTCTTCGGCGCCCGCAGTCAGCACGGTTCCAAAGAGGAACGCACCTGCGGCGAGAATAGCGATATGACGCATGATCGACTCCTTTTTCCGTCGCGTTGGACCTTCAGCGGCCCGAACGATTGAGGGAGTTCTGACGAGCCTCGGGCCCAGTCTTGCAGAAAGGAGCGTTGACTGACATGGGGAGAATTACCCAGTGGATCAGTCGAGGTTGAAGCTTTCCGGCAGGCGCAGGAAGAAATACGAAATCAGCGTGGTGATCGCCGTCGTTGCCCAGAGGAACAGGAATGTGACGGAGTAATAGCCCAGCGTCGTCAGTGCGGGCCCACCGCTGAGTGCAAGTTGGTCAGGATTCAGGAACAGGAACACGATGGCGGTCGCGACCGCCGACATGATGAAGGAAGGCCAGAGTACCGAAACCCATTTCCGCATTGCGCGCCCCTTGAGTCGTGGGATGTACACCCATGGCGGCAGTATACGTCACCCACTGGCTCGCCAATGACGGAGCGGGGAGAAGGCTCGGTCGGTACCGGTCAGAACTGCATCAATCGTCCGAGGTCCTCGAATGAGCGGCGGACATCCTGGGCCGACGTCTCGAGCAGCGCCTTCTCGTCCGCGTCGAGTTCGAGTTCCAGGATCTGCTTGATGCCGCCCTTGCCCAGTTTGACCGGCACCCCCACGAACAGGTCCTGCAGTCCGTATTGGCCGGTCAGCCAGGCGGCGCAGGGGAAGATCCGGTTCTGGTCCAGGGCAATCGCTTCCGCCATCTGCGCCGCGGCCGCGCCGGGTGCGTACCAGGCCGAGGTGCCCATGATGCCGACGAACTCCCCACCGCCAAACTTGGTCCGTTCGATGATGGCGTTCAGCTTGTCCTGACTGATCAGTTGCGTCACCGGGATGCCCGCCACGGTGGTGTAACGGGGCAGGGGGACCATCGTGTCGCCGTGGCCGCCCAGGATCTGCGCCTGGACGTCCTTCGGCGAGACTTCGAGTTCTTCGGCGAGAAAAGCGCGAAAGCGGGCCGTATCCAGAAGACCGGCCATCCCCATGACCCGTTCCGGCGGCAGACCGCTCGCGCGGTAGGCGACATAGGTCATGGCATCGAGCGGGTTGGAAACCACGATCAGGATGGTCTCGGGGGAATAATGGGCCAGTTTCTCCGCCACCGGCCGGACGATCTCGGCATTGGTGCTGAGCAGGTCGTCGCGGCTCATCCCCGGCCGGCGCGGCACGCCGGCGGTAATGATGCAGATGTCGGAATCCCGGGTGGCGGCGTAGTCGGTCGTGCCGTGGACCCGGGTGTCGAAGAGGTGGATCGGTGAAGTTTGCCACTGATCCAGGGCTCGGCCCTTCGCGGGGTTGAAAGTGCGGTCGTCCCGCTTGACCTCGAGATCGATGGCCACCACTTCCTGGGCGAAATCGCGCTGGGCGAGGGCCAGCGCCGCGGAGGCGCCTACGTTACCCCCTGCGCCTACGACAGAAATCTTCATGTTCTCCTCCCCTTGACGTATGGATGGGCCGCAACCGTGGCGCCCTGCGCCGCCGCATCCGGCCGGACACCACAGGGGGCGCAGGCTCTGAGCCTGGCGACGGCTTCTGCATTGGTGCCCGTAGTGTAGGCGCATCGCCGTTCGGGGTGAATCCATCTGCGCAGCGCGGTCGCATGCCACGTAGACTGTCCGCATGAGTGTTCACCCCTATGCGAGTCTGAAGCCGGAGGTCATCCTGGACGCCGTCGAGTCCACCGGGCTGCGCGCCGACGGTCGGCTGCTGGCGCTCAACAGCTACGAGAATCGCGTCTACCAGGTCGGCATCGAGGATGCGGTGCCGGTGGTCGCGAAATTCTATCGACCGGGACGCTGGTCCGAGGCCGCCATCCGCGAGGAACATGCGTTCGCACTGGAACTCGCGGCCGAGGAGGTTCCGGTCGTCGCGCCGCTGCTCGATGCGGCGAAGGAGACGCTGCACCGCCATCAGGGCTTCCAGTTCGCCCTGTACCCCCGGCAGGGTGGGCGAGCCCCGGACCTGGAGCCGCGCGAGAATCTCGTGCGCATCGGGCGCTTCATCGCCCGCATCCATGCCGTTGGCCGTGCCGGGAGCTTCCAGGCTCGTGAGCGCCTGGACGCCGCCGAGCTGGGCGAGATCGCGCGCGAGGACGTGCTCGCCAGCGAGCGGCTGCCCTTCGAGCTGGAATCGGTCTACGAGGACCTGAGCGCGGATGTCCTCGATCAAATCGTGCGTCGGATGGAGGAGGCCGGGCCCGTGCCCATGATCCGCCTCCACGGCGACACCCACCCCGGCAACATCCTCTGGACCGAGTCCGGCCCCCACTTCGTGGACCTCGATGACGCCTGCACCGGGCCGGCGGTGCAGGATCTGTGGATGTTCCTGTCCGGCGATACCGAGGAGATGTTGGCCCAGATGCTGGCGCTGCTGGAGGGCTACGAGACCTTCGTGCGCTTCGACCGCCGTGAACTGGCCCTGATCACGCCGCTGCGCACGCTGCGCATCCTGCGCCACGCGGCCTGGCTGGCCCGTCGTGCCGATGATCCCGCTTTCGTCCAGGCCTTTCCGGTTTTCTACACCACGCGCTACTGGGAGGATCACATTCTGACCCTGCGCGAACAGGCCGCCGCTCTGGACGAGCCCGCCCTGTATCTCGACGTCTGACAACAGAGACGGGATGCTGTTTCGCCCTCAACGGGAAGGTGCCATACATGAACGGTTGGGTATTTCTCGGAGTCGCGATCGTTGCTGAAGTGATCGCAACATCCAGTTTGAAGGCGAGTGCGGGTTTCACGAAGCTTTGGCCCAGTCTTGTGGTGATCACGGGGTACGGCATCGCTTTCTATTTTCTGGCGCTTACCTTGAAAACCATTCCCGTGGGTGTGGCCTATGCGATCTGGGCTGGCTTGGGCATTGTCCTGATAACACTGGTCGGGTGGCTGGTGCTTCAGCAGAAGCTGGACCCGGCGGGAATATTTGGCATGTCCCTGATTATTGCCGGCGTGGTGGTCATCAACGTGTTTTCCAAGTCCAGCCTGCATTAACGAGGCGGTTTGGATTCGCTGCGGATCGAGGGTCTTGCAGCGGATGTCTTTTCGCCGTTACCGCGCCTCGCGTGCGGTCCAACGTTCCGGACCACACGACACGGACTTTCGTTCTAGCCGGTGACCGCGACTGCCCGTTGGGGGTCCCGTTCGGATGTCGTTTCCGAGGCGGGCTCGGAACGACAGTACAGGATGGTCGAATACCCGAGGACGTTGG
>SLNI01000145.1 GCA_007133115.1 Thioalkalivibrio sp.
AGGCTCAGCATCGCATCCAGCTCGTCACGCCGGAATGCATGGCCCTCGGCGGTACCCTGGATTTCGATCACGCCACCGGCCTCGTTCATCACCAGGTTCATGTCGGTTTCGGCCTGCGAGTCCTCGTCGTAATCGAGATCCAGCACCGGAACGCCCTTGTAGATCCCGACCGAGATGGCCGCAAGGTGGCCGTGCACAGGATCCTTCTTGAGGATGCCTTTCTTCAGGCAGAGACGGACCGCGTCGCGCAGGGCGACGTAGCCGCCACTGATCGACGCCGTGCGGGTGCCGCCATCGGCCTGCAGCACATCGCAGTCGACGATGATCTGCCGCTCGCCCATGGCATCGAGATCGACCACGGCGCGCAACGCGCGGCCGATCAGCCGCTGGATCTCCATCGTACGTCCGCCCAGTTTCCCGCGCGCGGCCTCGCGCGCCATGCGGTCGTGGGTTGAGCGAGGCAGCATGCCGTACTCCGCGGTGACCCAGCCCCGCCCCTTGCCTTTCAGAAACGGCGGAACCCGCGTCTCGACGGTGGCGGTGCAGAGCACACGGGTGTCTCCGAATTCCACCAGTACCGAACCCTCGGCATGTCGGGTGAAATTTCGCGTAAAGCGGACCGGGCGCAGCTGGTCCGGTTGACGGCCGCTGGGGCGCATGGACGTTCCTTGGGAGTCGAATGGAAGTCCCCAGTATACGGGAGCCGGCGTGCGGACGCGTCTACAATGGCGGTTTACGCCCACCATCAAGGATCCTCCGATGACCGCCAGCATGACCGGCTTCGCCCGCCACGACAACGAGATCGGGGGACGGTCCCTGGTATGGGAGATCCGCAGCGTGAACCATCGGTATCTCGATCTGCGCATCCAGGTCCCCGACCACCTTCGTGTGCTGGAGCCCGAACTGCGCGCGCTGCTGCAGCAGTCACTGGCGCGCGGAAAGGTCGATGCCCAGCTGCGGCTCGAGAGTCTGACCGATGCCGGCACAATCCATCTCGATACCGGACAGGCGCAGGCTCTGCTCCGAACACTGTCCGAGATCGACCACATGATGGTGAACGGTGCACGGGTATCGCCGCTGGAGATTCTCCGCTGGCCCGGAGTCATGCAGACCGAGGCTCCGCCCGCCGCGGAGGAGCTCCACGACAGTGTCCTCGTTGGCCTGCGCGCTGCACTCGAGGATCTCCAGGCCATGCGAGGTTCCGAAGGCACCGCCCTGCGCGCGCTCCTGGAGGAACGCCTGAATGCTTTCGATGCACTCGTCGACGAAGTCCGTACTCGCCGCCCCGCGATCCTTTCGGAGCAGCGTGAGAAACTGCTTGCACGCGTTGCCGAACTGGATCTGAAGCTGGACCCGCAGCGGCTGGAGCAGGAGATCGCTCTGGTCTCCCAGCGTCTGGATGTCGCCGAGGAACTGGATCGCCTCGACGGACACATGGCCGCGATGCGCGAAATCCTGACGCGTGACGAGGCGGTGGGTCGGAGGCTCGACTTCCTGATGCAGGAGTTCAACCGGGAAGCGAACACCCTGAGCTCCAAGTCGCACGATCTCGCGACGACGCGGGCCGCGATGGAGATGAAGATCCTCACCGAACAAATGCGCGAACAGATCCAGAACATCGAATAGTCGAGAGATCGGGTGGCCTTGAAAACCCGTTTACCGGCCCCAGCGTCACGGTCAGGTAAATGAACCGATCAGGAGACCAACCATGACACTGACACGCTATGAACCCTGGGGCCTGCTGAACCAGCTGTCGCGGGAACTCGAACGCCTGCAGGGCACGGAGTCGCGCGAGGAACCGGCCTTCACGGCCGACTGGAGCCCTGCGGTGGACATCCGCGAGGAGACCGACGGCTACGTGCTGCATGCCGATCTTCCCGGTGTGGAGCCCGGGGATATTGAAATCCACATGGAGAAAGGTGTGTTGACCATTCGCGGCGAGCGCAAGCACGAGAGCACCGAAGAGCGCGAGAACTACAAGCGCATCGAGCGCGTGCGCGGCAACTTCTTCCGCAGCTTCTCGCTGCCGGACACCGCGGACTCGGACAACATCTCCGCGCGCTGCCAGAACGGCGTGCTCGAAGTCAGGATCCCGAAGCACGCGAAAGTGCAGCCACGCCGGATCGCCGTCGAAAGCTGAGGGGTCAGGCACGCGCTCCGATCGCGATCGGGGCCTTGGGAACAAGGCCCGGTCCGATCATGTCCGGGAACGCCCATCGATCTTCCGGTCCTGGAGGCGGTAACCGGCCCGGTGGGCGTACCATGCACCGGATTGAAGGTGAACCCGAGCTTCGAGGACGATTGAGCCAGCGATGGAATTCAGGGATTACTACAAGATCCTGGGAGTGGCTCGTTCTGCCAGCCAGGACGAAATCAAGAAGGCGTATCGCCGGCTGGCCCGGAAATACCACCCCGATGTCAGCCAGGAGCCCGAAGCCGAGGCACGCTTCAAGGAGATCAACGAGGCGAACGAAGTACTCGGGGATCCGGAACGGCGCGCATCCTACGATCAACTCGGTCCGGGCTGGCGCCCGGGCCAGGAGTTCCGGCCGCCTCCGGGCTGGGCCGGCGGACGCACCGGACCGGGTGGACCGGGCGGCGCTCCGAACTTCGACGGATTCTCCGACTTCTTCGAATCGCTCTTCGGCCAGCGCGCAGGGCGTGCCCGCCCCGGAAGCGGCTTCCGACCGCGCGGCCCGGATCGTTCGGCTGTCGCCGAAATCACGCTGGAACAGGCTCTCAAGGGCACCGAGGTGACGCTGAATGCCTCCAATGGGCAATCACGGCGCGTACGCATTCCCCCAGGCGCCCACAATGGCACGCGCATGCGAGTGCGCGGTCAGGGTGAAGCCGGCCCCGCTTCGGGAACGTCTGGAGACCTGCTTCTCGAGATCCGGGTGCGTCCCGATCCGCGCTACCGTCTGGAAGGCCGTGATCTGCACCGGGACGTGCCGATCACGCCCTGGGAAGCCGCCCTGGGGGCCACCATCGAGGCGCCAACCCCGCAGGGCATGGTGAACCTGAAGATTCCACCCGACTCCAAATCCGGTCGCGTGATGCGGCTGAAGGGACGGGGCTTGCCCGGCAAGACACCGGGCGATCTCCTGCTGCGCCTGATGATCGAAGTGCCGCCGGCCGACGAGGCGCGCCAGTGGTACGAGGATATGGCACAGAATTCGTCCTTCCGACCCCGCGAGGGACTGCAGCCCTAGGAAGCGAACCCGAACGAGGCACACGATGCTCAGAATCCTGCTGCTCCTGCTCCCCGTCCTTTTCGCGTCCGCGTCTCAGGCCCGGCTGCCCACGGCGGTCGACGGAGAACCGCTGCCCTCGCTGGCACCCATGCTCGAGCGTGCGGTGCCGGCGGTGGTCAACGTGTCGACCCGGGCGACGGTCGTGGAATCGGTGAGCCCGTTGTTCGATGACCCCTTCTTCCGACGCTTCTTCGAGCTGCCGACGCAACAGCGCGAGCGTATCCGCCAGGGACTTGGGTCCGGGGTAATCGTCGATGCGCACGAGGGGCTGATTCTCACCAACAATCACGTGATCCAGAGAGCCGACGAGATCATCGTCACGCTGCACGACGGACGCCGCTACGACGCGGAGGTCATCGGTGCCGACCGCGAGACCGACGTAGCGGTAATCCGCATCGACGCCGACGGGCTCGCCGCGCTCGCCTTTGCCGACTCCGACCAGTTGCGTGTAGGCGACTTCGTCGTGGCGATCGGCAACCCCTTCGGTCTCGGGCAGACGGTCACCAGCGGAATCGTGAGCGCGCTGGGCCGAAGCGGGCTCGGCATCGATGGCTTCGAGGATTTCATCCAGACCGATGCCTCGATCAACCCGGGGAACTCCGGTGGCGCCCTCGTGAACCTGAACGGCGAACTGGTGGGCATCAATTCAGCCATCCTCGCCCGTGGCGGTGGCAACATCGGCATCGGTTTCGCGATCCCGATCAACATGGCGCGGCAGGTGCAGCAACACCTGGTTCGGGACGGCGTGATCCACCGCGGCCACCTGGGAATTGCGATCCAGGACCTGACACCGGACCTCGCCCAGGCCTTCGATCTCGAAGTCTCCCGGGGGGCGGTCATCACGCAGATCGACGCACGATCGCCGGCCGAGCGCGCCGGGCTGCGTGCAGGCGATGTGGTGCTGGAGGTGGACGGAAAATCCGTGCGCAACGCCAGCGAACTGCGCGCGCGGCTGGGCCTGCTACGGATCGACTCGGAGGTCCGGCTCGGTATCCTGCGCGACGGGCGGGAACGGACCCTGACCGCGCGTATCGCGGCTCCGGTCGCGCTGGAGATCGACGGCGCGTCGGTAGACGCCCGGCTCGAAGGGGTCCGCTTCACGGAGGCGCTGCATCAGGACGGACAACCGAGGATTCAGGTGGCTGCGCTGGAAGCCCGATCGCCGGCTGCCCGAGGCGGGCTGCGCGAGGGTGATGTCCTGGTCGGCCTGAACCGGAGAGAGGTACGCAGCCTCGACGACCTGCGCAGCGCGGCGCAGGCCACACGGGGCGGCGCGCTGTTGCTGAACATCCAGCGCGGCAGCAGTGCCTTTTTCCTGATGCTGCAGTGACGCCGGGGGTGGCTCAGGCCCGACGCATCATGTCGAAGAACTCGGCGTTCGTCTTCGAGGACTGCATGCGGCCCAGCAGGAATTCCATGGCCTCGGTATCGTCCATGCCGTGCAGGAACTTGCGGAGGATCCAGAGCTTCTGCAGTTCGTCGGGCTCGGTCAGCAGTTCCTCGCGGCGGGTACCGGAGCGGTTCACATTGATCGCCGGGTAGACCCGCTTCTCCGCGATCCGGCGGTCCAGGTGGATCTCCATGTTGCCAGTGCCCTTGAATTCCTCGTAGATCACCTCGTCCATCTTGGACCCGGTGTCCACCAGCGCGGTGGCGAGAATGGTCAGGCTGCCGCCCTCCTCGATGTTGCGCGCGGCGCCGAAGAAGCGCTTGGGCCGGTGCAGGGCATTGGCGTCCACGCCACCGGTCAGGACCTTGCCGGAACTGGGAACCACGGTGTTGTAGGCGCGCGCCAGGCGGGTAATGGAATCGAGGAGGATCACCACGTCACGCTTGTGCTCAACCAGACGCTTGGCCTTCTCGATCACCATCTCGGCGACCTGCACGTGACGGGTCGCGGGCTCGTCGAAGGTGCTGGACACGACCTCGCCGCGCACCATCCGGGTCATCTCCGTGACCTCCTCCGGGCGCTCGTCGATCAGCAGAACGATCAAATAGCTGTCGGGATGATTGGTCGCGATGCTCTGGGCGATGTTCTGCAGCATCAGGGTCTTGCCGGCCTTCGGCGGCGACACGATCAGGCCGCGCTGACCCCTGCCGAACGGCGCGACCATGTCGATCACCCGGGCGGTGATGTCCTCGGTCGATCCGTTACCACGCTCCATGCGCATGCGCTGGTTCGGGTGCAGCGGGGTCAGGTTCTCGAACAAAACCTTGTGCCGGGCTGCCTCCGGCGGCTCGAAATTGATCTCCGAGACCTTGAGCAGTGCGAAGTAGCGCTCGTTGTCCTTGGGCGGGCGGATCTTGCCGGAGATGGTATCCCCCGTGCGCAGCCCGAAGCGCCGGATCTGGCTGGGCGATACGTAGACATCGTCGGGGCCCGCGAGATAGGAGCTGTCCGCCCCGCGCAGGAATCCGAATCCGTCGGAAAGGATTTCCAGGACCCCGTCGCCGAAGATCGGCTCCCCATTTCTGGCGTGGGCTTTGAGCAGGGCAAAGATGATGTCCTGCTTGCGCGCGCGGGACATGTTGTCGATGCCCTGGGTCTCGGCGATGGCGACGAGTTCGCCCGCCGTCTTCTGCTTCAGTTCGGTAAGGTTCATTTGACCGCGAGTGTGAACGTGATTTTCCTGCGAACCGG
>SLNI01000016.1 GCA_007133115.1 Thioalkalivibrio sp.
CGCCGGGATAGGACGCAAACCCACCGTCTGGATTCTGATACGCCGTCAGGTTGGAAATTGCTGGCGCAGTCGCGCCCCCCACCAGGTGCTGAGCCCGTAGCCGCCGAGCGAGGAAGGGAAGATCCTCATCGCTGTCACCCGCAACGAACGACGCGGCGTCGGCACGCGCGGTTTCCGGGGCTTCCAGACGCACCAGCGTGCGCAAAGCCTCGAAACTGGCGTGCTGTGGAAGCGTCTCGTCCGCGGGTGCCACGATTCGACCATCGGACTGCTGCTGTGAAAGCAGCCAGTTCAGGCCAGCCGAATCCGCCATGGCCGAAATGGGCCACAGAACGGGAGCGATCGCCAAAAAGAGGAGTGCCGCATAGGCGGCGGTGTTGCGGCACCTCCGGTGCCGACCTGCAGACTGAGCATCCATGCCCGAATCCCTGTCGTGTCTTTCCTGCCGCGTTTTTAGCACAAGGGTTTCGCGCAAACAACCCTCGACCCGGGGGCAAACTCACGCTCCTACAGGAGGCCTACAGGATCGTGGGCAAGGCGGCGGATCCGGAAACGACCATCGGGGACCACCTGATGCAGGAACTGCACGGCCAGCCCGTCGCCGGGGACTGCATACCCTTCGGAACAGCCGAGTGGATCGAGCGCGAGGTGGGCGACACGGGCGAGGTGACCCAGGTGGGCCTGGCCTTGCTGCGGGGCCACGGGTCTGCGGATGCATCCGGGGTCTCCGGACAAGGGGTCTGGAAAACGCTTCAGAGCTGGATCTTCGGCGGGCGTTCACACGATTGGGTAAGCTCCCGAGCACCCGAACGCACTGCTAAGCAGCCATTGGGTGCAGCGTCTCGGGCGGGTCCGGTTGCGGGTTGCCGCAAGGTTCGGGTTCGGGGTGTGCGGCATGAGCCGGGGACGCCGCACCGGCGGGCAGGGTCAGGGTTTCCGGTGGCCGGCGCGCGCTGGGAACGAGACGAGGATCCCGTACAACATCACCGCGGCAACGGGGAAAAGAGAGGCCAGTGCGACCAGGCCAAAGCCGTCCAGCAGTACGTTTTCGCTGCCCAGCGCGACCGCGAGTCCGACGCCGAGCGCGGCGATCACCGGCACCGTAACGTCCGAGGTTGCGATGCCGCCCAGGTCGAACGCGAAGCCCCGTATTTCGCGCGGGGCCAGCAAGGTCAGCAGCACCACCAGCGCCACAGTGATGACGAGCACGTGGTCGAGCGGCAGCCCGGCGCTGATTCGCAGCGCCCCGACCAACAAACCCACGCCGACACCGACCGCGACCAACCCACGGATCAGCAGCGGTTTCAGGCGAGCGGGATCCATGGCTCCTGCGCGTTGCACCACCGCGATCAGCGCGGGCTCGACCAGCGTCGCGGCAAACCCGAGCAGGAACACGAACAGGTAGAGATAGCCTGCGACCCCCGGCGCGGACAGACCGACCGCAAGCTGCGCTCCGATCGGAAACAGGCCCAGGCGCAGGCCCTCGGTGAATGCGAACAGTCCCAGCAGGAGGAGCAGAAAGCCCCCCGCCAGCCGGTGACCGTGAAGCAGGGGTCGGCGCAGCACCAGAAACTGGAACACCAGGATCACCGCGAGTATCGGCAGCAGGTTGGCCATGATGCTCAGGATGTCGGCCAGGACCGTTGCCAACGCCGCGCTGGTATGGGGGCCATTCACTGCTGGCAGGGTTGTGTCACCCTGAGGCCCGAAGTCCACCAGCGCCGTTGGCTCGGCGGCATAGATCACGATTCCGTAGAGTTGCACCGTAATGCGCGGCGCCATGACCGCCAGCGCGATCAGGCCGAAGCCATCGGCGAGTGCACGGTGCCCACGCAAGGAGGCCATCAGGCCGACCCCGATCGCGGCGACCAGTGGCACCGTGACCATGTTCACGCTGACCGCCCCGGCATCGTAGGCGAGGCCGGTAATCTCCGCCGGCGTGAGGTAGGTCACCAGCACCAGGAGCAGATAGCCGCCGCCGAGGTACCAGTGGATCGGCTGTCTCAGCACTGCACGCAGGATCCCCACAGCAATGGCCAACCCGACCGAAGCGGCAACCAGAAGGCGCAAGACCCAGGCATCGACGCGTCCCTCGCTCACCATTTCCGCCTTGGCCGCCACCGCGATCAGAGCGGGCTCGGCGATGACCGTCGCAACACCCAGACAGAAGGCGAATGCCAGGAGCCAGGGTAGCGAGCCTCGCTCCACGAAGGCTTGAGCCAGGCCTCGCCCGATGGGGAATACGCCGAGTTCCAGACCGCGCAGGAAGAGCCCGATTCCGGCAGCCACCAGGGCGAGGCCAGCGAGCACCAGCCCGATCTGCTCCGGAACCTGCCGCGCGACCAGCAGCTGATACAACGCGACCACCAGCAACAGCGGCACGAGGTTGCGTCCCGCCTTCAGGGTGGCTTGGACAAGGGCCTGGAGTTCCTGCATCAGCGGCTCCCACACGCATCCGATACAAAGACGAACAGGCAGCATGAACGAGTCAAGTGCTTTGCGTGGCCCTCGAGTGTACATGCAGGGGGCAGCGTGAGCCTGTGGATTGCGGATCTGTGGATCGGCTGCTCGGGCAGAATCCGTTGCCGAATCCGCGTGGACCATTGTGCTATCTTCGGGTCTGACGTACATGCCTTGGGGAACCGTCTTGGGCGCAGCACTTCTGGTGGCCGTGGTGGCCGACAACCGGGAAGGTCAGGCGATCGAGATCATCCGTCGCGAGGGTCCTCAGGGTGTGACGATGATCCCGGCGCGCGGCCTCAACTTCCCGGAACACATCACCTTTTTTGGGCTGACGTATCGCGGCCTGGAAACGGTGTTGCTGGCACTGGTGGACGAGACCACGGCCAACCGGACGGCGGAGCGTCTCAACAAAGAACTGAAGTTGCTCGAGCCCTTCCAGGGATTGGCGTTCTGCCTACCGGTGTCCGGCACCGGTGGCATTGACATCGGGCGGGTACGCAAGGCGCTCGCGGGCGATCGGTCGGGCAAAACAAGCGACGACGCCCCACGTGCATGATCGGGTTCGATTTCGCTTCTGATCTTCGCGATGATCCCCAGGGTCCTTGAAGCCGATCAGGGTGGCAAGGCGCCGTAAAAAGCTTTCGCTGGCCATATCGTAGAGGTACATCTTCCTGCACCCGCGCCTGGAGACCGTCCGTAGCCGCAGACCGGGCGAGCGGCGTCCGCGCAACCACGGCGGATGGATTGCCCCGCACTGCCAGCGGGCAATACCATGACGTCGATGAAGAGCTACGCCCAGTTCGGCGAAGACGTCAAACTCCATCGCCTGCTCACCTCAGGCGCGCCCGGTCTGCACGCTGACGGGGTGTACGTGGAGGTCGGCGGCCACGACGGTATATCCGGAAGCAACACGCTTCTCTTCGAGGAGCTCGGGTATCGGTGCGTCGTCGTCGAGCCGATTCCCTATCTCGCACGCCGGATTCGTGAACGCCGTCGGTGTATCGTCGTCGAAGCGGCCGCCGACCGGACCAACGGACGCGCACGATTTCTCGTCGCCCGCGGCGGCGATACCTTGTCCACCCTTGATAACGAGAACCGGATTCACTCGCGCATCGATGAGCATCCCCACCTCGAGAAAATCGAGGTTGTCACCAGGACGCTCGACACGATCCTCGAGGAGGCGGGTCTGACCGCGGGAGCAGACCGGCTCGAACTCGTCTCCATAGACGTTGAGGGCAACGAACCGTCGGTTCTGCAGGGGTTTTCTGTCACGATCTGGAAGCCGCGGGTGGTCATCATCGAGGACAACTCGTTCGGTCGCAACCGGGCCGTTTCCTCCTGGTTGGCTCAGCACGGGTACGTGCGTTTCAAGCTCACCGGCGTCAATCACTGGTATTGCGGATCCGATGACGCTCAGTTGAACCGACGACGATACCGTCTTGCCGCCCGGATCGCTGCCGCCGCGACCCGGACATACGGCGCAGTCTCCGGCCGCGGTCGTCCGCCTATGTAGAGGAAGGGACCTGCCTATTTTTTGCTGAGATGCAGCAGGAAGTGGACCGACTGGGTGAGGGGCTCGTGGGTGCCGAGGAGTCTTTGGATCGCCGGTTCCGGGAACGGAAGGCCCTACCGGAGTTGGTGCTGCAGGCCTCGCTGGAGGCTGCGGAACTGCAGGGCCTTCCAGCGCGTTTACCGGCCCTCCGATGTTCCACCCCTATTCCGCGAGACCACGGGGTGGTCATGCCCGCTGACCGGGATAGCAGCGACGGCAAGGTTGCCCGAAATATGCAAGAATCATTACATGAAAAAAATGCTTCCATAAACGCTTCATCAAGGCAGGTTTCTGAAACTTTTTATCGTATTATAATTCCGTTCGCATGGTCGGATAAACGCCAGCAAGCCGCCGATCGGATCATGACCTTTTCAGCCTGATGCAAACTATTATCATCGACAAGGAGGTTGCTTGATGAAAATTTTTACCTATCTTTTTTCCGGACTGTTGGTGCTTCTGGGAGTGATCAGTTTTTTCCCGGTCCCCGGTGATGCCCATGATGCCGGTGTGTCGGCCTCGGAAATGATTTCGGGTGGGATACTGATCGCCTGGGGTGGTGCGCTCGCGTGGTCTCGCACAGCGAATTATCGAGGTGGTCTGGCTACAGTGGCGGGTGCCTTTCTGTTGGGCAGTGGGATTTATGTCTCTCTCGCCCCGTTGTTCATGGATGCATCGCAACTGCAGGCGAGTGCCGGGATCAAGCTGACGTCGGCCCTCCTCATTCTCGTGCCGGCAGTTGCTCTCCTTGCGCTGGGCCAACGCATCCACACGCGGAGGGTCCGGGCAGCCCGGGAGCGGATTCTGTCGATGGAGCCCGAAAATTCCGTCCTTGACCCTGCTGCCCTTGCGCAGGGCAAGGATCCCGCACCGTCACGAGGTGCTGCGGGAAGCTTTCTGGATACTCTGGTTGAGATGTCCTTCACGAAAGGTCCAAACGGAGAAGATCTTTACCATCCCCATGGGCTCTTGTTGAAAGGCCGGGTGCTACCCAATTCGGACCTCAAGGACCGGATCAGAAAACAGGAAAAGAATTTCATTAAATACGGCCTCCCAGTTGCTTTGATGTATGGTTTGTGGGCGGGTATGCGGGGGCCTTCGCTGATCGACCTGTTCGTGCTGATGGGTACCGTTGCTTTCTTGCAATGGAGGCAGATGCATCTGGTTCGCGGCCTGCCTGTCTGCGCGCAGCGACCCGGCAGAATTGAGGTACTGAGTCGCATGGCACGTCTCTATCCCCGCTGGTTGATTCAGGTCATGATTCTCAATGGTTTCCTGTTGATCGCGTTGGCAGCAGCGATGCCGTGGCTCATGGGACGCCCCCTCGTGGAGATCACGAATCTCGTGACCATTGGAGCCGGGTTGGGGACTGCCTGTGTCCTGCTCGGGGTTTTGCTACTTCGGGCGGGAAGGGCCGGACGCTGAAACAACGCGATCTGGATGGACAGTTCGGTGAGGATGCCTCGCCGCCCGGACGGTCGGTCCACAGTGCCACACGACGGGTGGTGCCTTGGCGCTGGACGCGATTCGCCAGATGGCGAAGTCTTCGTCCTTGGTGACAATCACCACACCCTCTTTTGATACCCATTCCCAAATCACTCGATCCGGCGCAGCTTCCATCCCGAGATCGGCGACATGGTCGGCTGGACAGCCCTCGGTGCTCAATACTCCAGAACGGCGACAACGTCTTGCGGTTCAAGATAGGGATAATCCTGAAGCACCTCCTCGTGTGAGGCACCGGCAGCCAGAAGATCCAGGACATCCTTGACCCGAATGCGCAGACCCCGCACGCATGGGCGTCCTCCGCAGACGTCGGGATCGATCGTGATTCGGTGCAATTCGCTCACTTGAGTCGCCACCATGTCCACCTCCA
>SLNI01000081.1 GCA_007133115.1 Thioalkalivibrio sp.
CGGCGGCAGGGAATTCCCACTCGATCCGGTTTCAGCGCGGTCTGAACCGGCCGCGCTTCAGGTTCCCCCGGACGCGAGGTGGCTACGAACCTGTTCGAGGATCTCCCCGCTGATTCGCCGCACCATGGGGCCCGCGAGTCGACCGACCGTGTTGTCGAGTATGCGGCTGTTCAGTGTGTACTCGATGACGAGGCGCAGATCGGTACCCGCCGGGACCTCGGTCAGTCGATAGCGGCCGGTGTTGGCAATGCCCGAGAGCGACCGCCAGGTCAGACGCCCCGGGGGTTCGGACTGAATGATCTCGACATCCCATTCGTAGACGACGCCGGCGACCCGCGTGCGCCAGTGGTAGCGCTCGGGACCGATGGCGGTGACCGACTCGACGGTCCGGGTGTAGCGGGGGAAGGACTCGACATCCCGGAGCAGCGCAAACACGGTGCTGGGGTCGGCGGGCAGTACGGCACGGGTTTCGATCGAGGGCATCAGCGATCCTGAAGACGATCCCTGCGGGAGCAGGTTGTGGCACCGGGGATGGACCGGAATTTTCGATAGGTCCCACTAGTGGGCCATGCGGAAAGTTCGGTATCAGATCGCTTCTCCAGACACACCGGCGCTGCGTTGGGCAAGTTTGAAATAGGGTGGCTATTCCTACACTTGCCCGCCTTGCTCCGGCGCGTCTGGCTGTGCTCCATAGGCACCGAACTTTCCGCATGGCCCACTAGTGTCCGGATGTATCGCTCCGCGAGCAAGCATTGAACTCTGCCGGACCGGGTTGGATACTGTCACCCGACGTTTCAAGGGATCAGGGGATGATATGGGCGGGACTGACAACTACACCGATCTGCGTGCTTCGAGACTGACCTCCGGGCTTTCGGATGAGCAGGTGAACCTTCTGGCCGGCATTTCCTTCTGCCGGCGGCTGGAGGACAACGAGATCCTGTTCCAGGAGGGTGCCGTCGATGACGCGCTGTGCGTGATCACCTCGGGCAAGCTCGCCGTGACCCGGGACGTCGGTGGTGGCGGCGAGATTACGCTGCATATTCTTCAGGCGGGCGACCTCGCGGGTCAGATGGGCTTCGTCGGCGGTCTGCCTCACAGTGCCTCGCTGCGCGCCATCGGTCGGCCGACCGTGTGCACGTTTGCCCGAGCGGACTTCGAGGCTCTCATCGAACGCGATCCCTGGATGATCTACGTGGTGATGAAAAACATCGTTCAGGTGGGTCACGACATTCTGCACCGCATGAATGCCCAGTTCGTCGAGATGTCCAACTACATCAGTCACCAGCACGGGCGCTACTGAGCGGCGACGGCGCGTTCACCGGGCATTACCGGGGTTCCCCGGTCTGGGTCTCTGCCCGCTGCGCGATGGCGCGGGTCATGGCCGCGAAGATGAACAGGTGGGCTGGCACCAGCGCGTACCAATAGAGCAGGCCCCAGACGCCGGCCGGGTGCCAGAATGCGGTCATCCGGATCCGGGTTCCATCGCCCTCGGGCTCCAACTCGAACTCCAATACCCCCGAGCCCGGGGCGCGCATGCCGAAGAACAGCGTCAGTCTGCGTTGGGGCTCGATGCCGATCACCCGCCAGGAATCCACGGTATCGCCTACGCGCAGATCGTCCGGATCCCGCCGGCCGTAGTTCAGCCCCGGTCCGCCCACCATCCAGTCGAGCACTTCGCGGATCTTCCAAAGCGGGTTCATGGCGTAGTAGCGGTTTCGGCCTCCGATCCCGACGACCACTTTCCAGACCGCGTCGGGTGGAGCCTGAGCGACCGCTTCGCCCTCCGCGCGCTTGGCGTAAAAGGCGTACTCGGGGCGGTAGTTGCGGAACTGGAACGCACCCTCGGTCCAGCGCGCCGCGACCGTGTGCTGCCGCTCGGCCTCGAAGGCCGCCTGTACCGAGGCCCGGAAATCGAGCAGCGTCTGGGGCACCAGGCGGCGGATCTCCTCGTCGTCGGCAACGAAGTCCTGGCGCATGCCCTCGATCAGGGCCCGGGCCACCGGAGTCGGGACCGAAGTGATCAGACGCAGCCACAGCGCAGATAACTGGGGGGTTAGAAGTCGCAGTGCGAAGATCCTCGGGGGCCGACGCCCCGCCTCTTCGGCCATGATCCGCATCATGTCGGCATAGCTCAGGTATTCGGCGCCTGCGGCATCGAGGATCTTGCCGGCCGCCTCCGGGACCTGCGCGATACGGACCAGATATTCCAGCAGGTTCTCGAGTGCGATCGGCGGCGAGGTCGAGCGCACCCAGCGCGGGGTGACCATGACCGGGAGATGAAACACCAGGTCGCGCATGACCTCAAATGCCGCCGAGCCCGGACCGACGATGATCCCGGCCCGGACTTCGGTGATCGGGACCGTGCCGGCGCGCAGTACATCGCCGGTCTGTCGGCGTGACACGATGTGTTCGGTGTCTGCCGCCGGGGGGACCAGGCCTCCGAGATACACGATGCGCCGCACCCCAGCCGCGGCCGCCGCCTGGGCGAAGTGGTGCGCGGCCTGCAGATCGATGGACCCGAAGCGTTTGCCCGCGGCCATGGAATGCACGAGGTAATAGGCCGTATCGATGCCCTGTAATGCGGGCGCAAGGGTTTCGGGCTTCAGCGCATCGGCCGCGATGAGTTCGACCCCGGGCCAGTGCCGCGCCTCCAGCACCTCGGGGGTCCGGGCCGCCGCCCGTACCGGATGCCCTGCGGTCAGCAGTCGCGGCACGAGGTTGGTGCCGATGTACCCGCTGGCGCCGAAAACGAGGATCCGCCGCGGTGACGGATCGATTTTTCCCGTTTTGTCGTCCGCGGGGGTCGTAACAGATTCGCTCATGGGGCGCGACTTCTCCGGGGGGCGTTTGGTAACGTCATGTTCGACCAAGCTTCCGGCTCAGTCCAGGGCTCCGTCCTGGCGGTCCACGTGCAAAATCAGCCACGGAAGACCACGCACAGCATGGAAAATGGAGAGCCTTCAGGCTTTCTTCCGTGTATCTCCGTGTTCTTCCGTGGCTCGTCTCTTCATCGTCAGGGGTGGTGCAGGGCCATGGCAGTGAGCTCTGGCCTGGGCCGAATCCGGATTTAATGCAGCGGCCAGGCGAAGCGCAGCGCCAGCCAGAAAGCGAACAGGACCGAGAAAGCCGCCGTTTGCCCCAGCAGGGGGTTCAGCGCCGCTCCGTCGCGCTGAAAGAGGCGGACGTTCAGCAGCAGCGCTACCGCGGCGGTCACGATCCAGAACGCCCACAGTCCCGGATTCGGTTCTGGAGGGATCGCTACCAGCAGCGCCCCGATCGTCAGCAATGCGAACAGGGCACGCGTGGGTCCCGGGCCCATGCGCACGGCGAGGGTGTGTTTGCCGGCGCGCGCGTCGGTGAAGCGGTCGCGCAGGTTGTTCACAACCAGGATGGCTGCGATCGGCAGGCCGACGAGCGCTGCGGCGAACACCGCGTCGCCGCTGAGTGGACTGCGTTGCGCGAGCATGCCGCCCAGCACAGCCACAGGTCCGAAGAAGAACCACACCGCGAACTCGCCGAGACCGAGGCTCGCGTAGGGTCGGGTGCCGCCGCTATAGCCGAGGACACCGAGCAGGGCCAGTGCCCCCAGGACCCAGAGCAGCCAATGCCCGAACACGACCAGCCAGAGCCCGGTCGCGACAGCCAGACCCAGCGTGACAGCGAGCCCGGTGCGCAGTTCACCGGCGGATAGCAGACCCGACTGCAGTGCGCGGGTCGGCCCGAGGCGATCGGCCCGGTCCACGCCCGACAGGCCGTCGTGAAGATCGTTGGCCAGGTTCACCGCCAGTTGCAGCGCCAGCGCGCAGAGCAGGCAGAGCATTGCGGTCAGCGCGGAGAAATGAGCCTGCGGCACCAGGGTCTGGCCCAGCGCAACGGGTCCGATCGCTGCGGGCAAAGTCTTGGGGCGCAAGGTCTGCCACCAGACCTGGAATTTGTTCACGGGTTGTTCGTCCTCGCTCGTCCGGTCACTCGCTGCCATCTTCCGGGATTCGTCCCCATCCTTGATCGGGGCGCTGCACGAAGCCGGAACAACGGCTGCTATGCTTCAGTGCGCGAGGCGGGTATTCCAGCCCGGATATCGTGACCGATGTGCCTGTCGCAGTTTACCATTCATGGCCCGGCAATCCGGGCAGCACGGCCTCAGGGCCATCGACGCGGAGGGCGGCATGTCCGCAGAAATTCTGGCTCAGGGGGTGCTCCCCTGGGTGCTTGCCAGCGTGATGCTGGCGATGGGTTTGAGTCTCCGGATCGTGGACTTCGTCCGCGTCTTGAGGCATCCGCGCCGTGTACTGGTCGGCCTGAGTCTGCAGGTTCTGGCGCTTCCACTCCTCGCATGGGCGGTGGTGCTGGTGCTTCCGCTGCCGGTGATGGCGGCGGCGGGCCTGCTCCTCGTTGCGCTTGTGCCCAGCGGAGCGACTTCGAACATGTTCAGCTACCTGGTACAGGGTGATCTCGCACTGTCCGTGAGCCTGACGGCGCTGGCCGGTTTGCTCGCGCCCTTCCTGCTGCCGCTGGTCATGGGTTGGAACTTCGAACTGCTGGGGCTCGCGGCCCAGGGCTTCTCGCTTCCCTATTGGCAGACCGTCGGACAACTGCTGCTGGTCACGGTGCTGCCTGCGCTCATCGGCATGCTGCTGCGGCTTCTTTTGCCCGACGCCGCGCTCGATCCGCTGTTGCCCCTGATCAAGCGCCTGACCGGCCTGGCGATGCTGCTTGTCGTGGTCGGCCTGTTCGTGGTCTATCAGCATCGGTTGCCCGCGTTGCTGAGCCTGGAAACCCTGGCGGTGCTCACGCTCTGTGTTCTGGCAATGTCGCTGGGTTACCAGATCGCGCGCGGGATGCGGTTTCCCACGGACAGTGTGCGCGCGATTACCGTCGAGGTTGGGGTGCAGAATGCCGGCATCGCGATGATGGTCGCCTTCGTCATCCTTCAGCTACCACAACTGGGTCTGGTTCCACTGCTCTACGGCATCCTGATGAATGCGCCGGTGTTCGCCTGGGTCGTGTTCTGTCTCTGGCGCGATCGTCAGCCTGCCACCGTCCGCGTCGGTTCCGACTAACGCGCTACCGATACTGGATCTCGGTGTTCTGGATTTCCCCCGTGGTGTCGAGGGTCAGCGCATCTATGTTCGGTGCGCGATTGAGGATATAGGCGGCCATCATTCGTCCAAGGTCGTGTTTTTCCTGCTCCAGTGCGGTGAGCAGTCGATCGCCGATGATGCGCAGACGATCCTCCACATCGGGCCGTGCGACCCAGTCCCGTCCCATCATGCGGCCCTGGTCCAGATCCTGGTCCATCTGGTCGAAGAATTCGCCGGCTCCGGTCACGATCTCGTTCGGTACATTGAGCGTGTACAACTGGTCGTCGATGATGACTTTCAGGTCCATGGTGCCAAGCCTTGTGTGAAATCGGGATCGCGAAGCGACAAGGGTGCTGGTGCTCGGGTTTCGGGTCAAGACACCTGCCACGGAGGGTAGGTAAGGCTCCAACAAAAAAGGGCCGGGGCATGATGCCGCCGGCCCTCGTCTGGCCTGGTGGGCCAGGGTTCCCGGGAGCACGCGAGATGCGTCGCCCCCGGTATTTCCGATCAAGTGACCTTGACGGTCACCCCGGGCGTGCCATCCGGTCCGACCATGTGCACCGCGCAGGCGAGGCAGGGGTCGAAGCTGTGGATGGTGCGGAGGATCTCCAGCGGCTTATTGACATCGTACATCTGGTGATTGTCCATCAAGGCCGCCTCATAGGGACCCGGCTGGCCCTCTGCATCACGCGGACCGGCATTCCAGGTGGTGGGGACCACGGCCTGGTAGTTGCTCAGCTTGCCGTCTTCGATGACCGTGAAGTGGGTCAGGGCACCGCGCGGGGCCTCCATGTA
>SLNI01000075.1 GCA_007133115.1 Thioalkalivibrio sp.
TCGAGGAAATACAGGATCCGGGGGATTTCCGCGCCCTCGAGGGGAGCCTGATCGGCCGGGGGCTCACCAAGCGGTATGGCAAGCGTACCGTCCTCGACCGCGTGGACGTCGATCTCACGCGGGGCGAGGTGGTCGGTCTGCTGGGTCCCAATGGCGCGGGCAAGACGACCTGCTTCTACATCCTGGTCGGGTTGATTCAGGCCGATGCCGGACGCATCGAACTCCTTGACCAGGACGTCACCGTGGCGCCCGTGCACCGGCGCGCGCGCCTCGGTCTCGGTTATCTGCCACAGGAGGCCTCCATCTTCCGCCGCCTCTCCGTCTGGCAGAATCTGATGGGCGTGCTCGAACTGCGCTCCGACCTGGACGCCGCGGGACGCCGTGAAACCGCAAATGCCCTGATCGAAGAGTTCCAGCTCGAGACGGTACGCGAAAGCCCGGGGATCGCACTCTCGGGCGGAGAAAGAAGGCGCGCCGAAATCGCGCGTGCCCTGGCGGGCAACCCCCAGTTCATTTGTCTCGACGAGCCCTTCGCGGGTGTCGATCCGATTTCCGTGATCGAGATCCAGGAGGTGATCGGCCACCTGAAAGAGCGTGGGATTGGGGTTCTGATCTCGGATCACAACGTGCGCGAGACACTCGGCATCTGCGACCGCGCCTACATTCTGAGCGAAGGACGACTCCTCAGCGAAGGGACCCCGAGCGAGCTGCTGGCCGACCAGCGGGTGCGTACCGTCTACCTTGGGGAGCACTTCCACCTCTGACCCCCTGACCCCCCGAGCCGCGTGCATATCCCGAGTAACCCGCGACGACCCTGCGGGAACGATTGCACCAAAAGACTGCACAACTCGGAGCGCAGGCAGTACCATGAACGTATGAATTCCGCCGTCGCGCATTCGACACCGGCATGCTGAAGTCTTCCCTGAACCTGCAACTGGGTCAGACGCTTACCATGACCCCCCAGCTTCAGCAAGCCATCCGGCTGTTGCAGCTGTCGACGCTGGAGCTTCAACTCGAGATTCAGCAGGCACTGGAAACCAATCCCATGCTGGAACTCGCGGAGGACGAATCCGACGAGTCGGCTCCCGATGCGGCGACCGAGGAATCGGTCACCGCGGAGTCCGAGGAGATGCCGACGGACGAGAGTTGGGACGACATCGACTACGAGGGGTCCGGACATTCGGGCGCCGATCGGGACGATCGGGATCCGTTCGAGAATCAGTCGGGCGGCGAGGGAGGACTGCACGAACACCTGCTCTGGCAGCTGCACCTCAGCCCGTTTGGCGAGCGGGATCGACGCATTGGCGCCACCCTGATCGACAGCATCAATTCCGACGGATATCTGGAAACCGATCTCGAGAGTCTGCAACAGACGCTCGGCGGAGAAACCGACGTAGGCGTGGATGAACTCGAGGCGATCCTGCACTGGATCCAGCAGTGCGACCCTGTCGGCGTGGGTGCCCGGGATTTGCGCGAGTGCCTGCTGATCCAGCTTCGCGAGCTGCCTGAGGAGACTCCCGGCAGGGACGTCGCCCTGCGCATGGTCGATACGGGCATGGAACGCTTGGCGCGCCATGACTTCCGCTCCCTGCAGCGCGACCTCGACGTGGACGAATCGGCACTGTCACAGGGTGTGGACTTGATTCGAACCCTGAACCCGCGACCGGGGAGTCAGATCAACGACATTCCCGCGGAATATGTCACACCCGATGTCTACGTCCGTCGCGATAGCAAGGGCTGGCGCGTGGACCTCAATCCGGAAATCGCGCCGCGCATACGTATCAACAGCCTCTACGCGGGCATGGTCCGACGCGTGAACGATGCTCGCGACAGCAGTTTCATGCGCAACCAACTCCAGGAGGCGCGATGGTTTCTGAAAAGCCTGCACAGCCGAAATGAAACCCTGCTGCGCGTCGCCCGGGCCATCGTGGAACGTCAGGCGGATTTCCTCGAGCAGGGGGATGTCGCCATGCGGCCACTGATCCTGCGGGATATCGCCGATGAACTCGGCATGCACGAGTCGACGATCTCCCGTGTCACCACCCAGAAGCACATGCACACCCCCCGAGGAGTGTTCGAGTTCAAGTATTTCTTTTCCAGCCACGTCGGCACCGCCGACGGCGGTGAATGTTCCGCGACGGCGATCCGTGCGATGATCCGCCAACTGATCAGTGAAGAGCCGCCTAACCGGCCGATGAGTGATTCACGACTGGCCCAGGTCCTGATGGATCGGGGTATCAATGTGGCCCGGCGCACCGTGGCCAAATACCGTGAGGCGATGAACCTGCCGCCCTCGAGCGAGCGGCGTCAGATGCTCTGAGTCCCCGCGGCCCACCAACCCAAAGGAGTGTGAGTATGCAAATCAACGTGACCGGCCATCATGTCGACATTACCGATGCGCTGCGTGACTACGTCAGCGAAAAGTTCGAGCGGCTGGAGCGTCATTTCGACCAGGTAATCGATATCCACGTGGTGCTCACCGTCGAAAAGAATCACAACAAGGCCGAGGCCAATCTGCAGGTCAGCGGCAGCCACATCCACGCGGATGCGACGCATGAAGACATGTATGCCGCCATCGACGGCCTGATCGACAAGACCGACCGACAGTTGATCAAGCACAAGGAGAAGATGAAGGATCACCACCGCGCCGAAGGCGCGCAACTCAACCGCCAGCAAACTGCCTGAACGATGCGCATTGCCGACCTCATCATCCCGGAGCGGGTCCGTCTCGAAGACGGAATCACGAGCAAGAAACGGGCGCTGGAAGTTCTGGGCACCCTGCTTGCCGACGACAGCGAACCCGGCTCATCGTTACCCGCAAACCTGGTATTCGATGCGCTGAGTGCCCGGGAAAAACTGGGGTCTACCGGTCTCGGCCATGGGGTGGCGATTCCCCATGGCCGAATGACCGAGACCGACGCCGCGCGTGTTGCCGTCGTGCGCCTGCCGGAAGGCGTTGATTTCGAGGCGATCGACCATGAGCCCGTGGACATTCTGATCGGTCTGATCGTCCCCGAGGCGGCCACCGGGGAACATCTCGAGCTTCTGGCGGAACTGGCCCGGGCACTGTCCCAGCCCGCCAATATCGCTGCGATCCGCCGTGCGCCGGATGCCCCAGCCCTGCATCAGGCCGTAGTCGGCGCGTTCGGGGATGCCTGAAAGCGTCACGCTGGCCGACCTGGTCACGGTCCTCGGACCGCGGATCGGGCTGCGCTACGTGCACGGGGAAGCAGACGCCGGCCAGTGGACCCTGGACGATGTGTCGGGTAACGAAATGCCGATGGCCGGGCACATGAACCTCATCCGGCCCAATCGAATCCAGGTGATCGGCAACCTGGAATCCCGACATCTCGACACCCTGAGGCCTCTCGAACACGAACAGCTCATCGAAGACCTGGCAGCGATCGGCACCGCTGCCGTGATCTTCGCCGAGGACACCTGTCCCTTCGAGAACCTGCCCGAAAACCGCGAACGTCCGCCGCCCGTGGTTCTCTGCACCACGGCCGGCAGCCACGAAGTGATTTCCCTGATCCGCTATTTCCTGCAACAACGCCTCGCGCATTCCGTGGTGCGGCATGGCGTGTTCATGGAAATCCTGGGCGCGGGCGTACTCATCAGCGGCGAATCCAGTGTGGGAAAGAGTGAGGTCGCGCTCGAGTTGATCAGCCGGGGGCACCGGCTGATCGCCGACGATGCGCCCGAATTCGCGCGGATCGCACCGGATATCATTCGCGGCACCTGCCCTTCCCTGCTACGGGATCTTCTGGAGGTGCGCGGCCTGGGTGTCCTCAACATCCGGGCCATGTACGGAGACTCCGCGATCAAGCGGGGCAAATACCTGCGGTTGATCATCGATCTGCGCGACCGGGGCGCGCCTCCTCCTGTGACCGATGACCGCATGAACGGGTGCCGTGGCGAGATCGAGATCCTGGGCCTGCGCATCCCCCTGGTCAGCCTTCCGGTGGCACCCGGACGCAACATCGCGGTCATGATCGAGGCGGCGGTTCGAACCCATCTGCTGCACCTGCAGGGGTATGTGGCAGGAGACGACCTCAGGGAACGCCTGCGTCGCGAGATGCGGGAAGAGATCCCATCAGCGACCGCGGCACCCGAGGCCTGATCATGCGACTTCTGCTCCTCAGCGGACTGTCCGGCTCCGGCAAGACCGTGGCGCTGCATGCGCTGGAGGACGCCGGGTTCTTCTGTGTCGACAACCTGCCCCTGAGCCTTCTGGGCGCACTGATCGACGAACTCCGAATGGGGAGTCACCGCAACGAGGGCATGGTGGCCGTAGGCGTCGACGTGCGCAGCGGGCGGGAGGCCCTGCAGACCGTGGCTCCGGCACTCCAGCGTCTGCGGGAACACCCGGTACAGGTGGAGGTGATCTTCCTGCATTCCTCCGATGAAGCCCTGCTGAGGCGCTATCACCATACCCGCCGGCGTCATCCGCTGGCACGCAAGGGGCTGCCGCTGAGCGAGGCGATCGCGATGGAACGGGAATGGCTGGTGCCCGTCGCGTCCCAGGCAGATCTCGTCATCGATACCAGCGAGTTGTCGATGCACGACCTTGCGCGCACAGTGCGCAACCGGATCGCCGCGCGGCGTCCCGAACGGCTCTCTCTCCTCTTCCAGTCCTTCGGGTTCAAGCGCGGTGCGCCATCGGACTCCGACTTCGTCTTCGACGTGCGCTGCCTGCCCAACCCGTACTACGAGCGGGGTCTGCGGGAACTGACGGGACTCGAACCCCCGGTTGTGAGTTTTCTCGAGAGTCATGCCGAGGTTCAGGAGATGCTCAACAGCATCCAGAGGCATCTGGAACGTTGGCTGCCGGACTTTTCCGAGGACCACCGAAGTTATCTGACGGTCTCCATCGGCTGCACCGGAGGTCGCCACCGGTCGGTTTACCTGGTCGACCGTCTGGCCAAGCTCTGGCAAAGCGCCGAGAATGTGACGGTGAGTACCCGTCACCGTGAACTCGACGATAATCCTACGGACGCGGAGTGAAGCGATGCCCGTCGGCTTGATCCTGATCACTCACCAGAATCTGGGTGAGACACTATTGCAGACCGCTCGAAGCATGCTGGGCGAACTGCCGGATGCCTGCGAAGCCCTGGCGATGTCGCAGACGGAAGACCCGGATGTCATCGAGACCAAGGCACGCCGACGTCTCGAATTCCTCGACAGCGGCGATGGGGTGTTGATCCTGACCGACATGTTCGGCTCCACGCCGGCGAACGTCGCGGGTCGTCTCGCCAAGGACCGGCAACGCCGGGTGATCGCCGGGGTGAATCTGCCCATGCTCGTGCGGGTCCTGAATTACCGTGATCTTTCGCTGACCGAACTGGTCAACAAGGCCTTGAGCGGAGGCCACGACGGCATCCTGCTCTGCGACCAGGAGTGCTCGGATGCCGCAGCGCGCGGTTCCCATCGTTAACCGCCTCGGGATGCACGCCCGGGCCGCAGCCAAGTTTGTCGGTCTCGCAAGCCAGTTCCGATCCGATGTCTTCGTGTCGCGCAAGGGGCGTGAAGTGAACGGAAAAAGCATCATGGGCGTGATGATGCTGGCGGCGGCCAAGGGGACGGAAGTGGAAATTCGCACAGAGGGCGCCGAAGATGCCCAACAGGCACTGGACGCTCTTTGTGAGCTCATTGCCAACCGTTTCGGCGAGGAAACCTAGTGAGCCATTCGGGTGGTTCGGTGCCTATCGAGCGCAGCGAGGTCCACCGGAGCACGGCGAGCGTCCGCACGAATTGCCAACCGGTTGCAACCGGGCCCAACGCAGCGCCGACATATCTGGAGAAGCGATCGGGTAA
>SLNI01000056.1 GCA_007133115.1 Thioalkalivibrio sp.
AGGACCTTGATCACATTCCAGCCGGCGCCGCGGAAGATCGCCTCGAGCTCCTGCACGATCTTGCCGTTGCCACGCACGGGGCCGTCGAGACGCTGCAGGTTGCAGTTGACGACCCAGATGAGGTTGTCGAGCTTCTCGCGCGAGGCCAGCGTGATCGCCCCGAGCGATTCCGGCTCGTCCACCTCGCCGTCACCGACGAAGCTCCAGACCTTGCGGTCGTCCGTCTTCGCCAGCCCGCGGTCCTGCAGGTATTTCATGAACCGGGCCTGGAAGATGCTCATGATCGGGCCCAGCCCCATGGAAACGGTGGGGAACTGCCAGTAGTCCGGCATCAGCCAGGGATGCGGATAGGAGGACAGACCCTTGCCGTCCACCTCGCGCCGGAAGTGGTCCAGCTGCTCCTCGGTCAGACGCCCCTCGAGGAAGGAACGCGCGTACATGCCGGGCGCCGAGTGCCCCTGCACGAAAACGAGATCACCGCCGTGCTCGTGCGAGGGTGCGCGCCAGAAATGGTTGAAGCCGACATCGTAGAGCGTGGCCGCCGAGGCAAAGGTGGCGATGTGGCCGCCCAGCTCCGACGACACCCGGTTCGCCTTGACCACCATCGCCATCGCGTTCCAGCGGATGTAGGAACGGATGCGGTGCTCCATCGCGCTGTCGCCGGGGAAGACGGGCTCCTGGCGCGGCGGAATGGTGTTCACGTAGGCGGTGTTCGCCGAGTACGGCAGGTAGGCGCCACTGCGGCGGGCCTTGTCGATCAAGGATTCGAGGAGCTGGTGGGCGCGCTCCGCGCCGTCCGCCTCGAGCACCGCCTCAAGGGCGTCGATCCACTCCTGGGTTTCCTGCGGATCGATGTCGTGCGAGTCAGCGTTTGCGTTCATGCGTGATCCCTTTGAGATGCGGCCCCGCGGAGCCCCCTAAGGATGCTTTCTGGCCGGGGCGGGCCAGCGTTTCTGCTACCATCTGCACGCGAAGGCCATGGACGCAGACAAGGGCGCAAGTATCCGGACTGAAGCTGGCGCAGGTCAAGCCGCGCGCGGATCGGGCGCACGTCGGCATGGACACCGACGCCCGATTCACCGAAATGATTCCAAACCGTGGCAGAACCGATGACAGAAGCCCAGACCCTACCCGTCGGGACAAGACCGATGGCCAACCGCTTTCGCGGATTTCTTCCCGTTGTGGTGGACGTGGAAACCGGCGGTTTCGATTGCGGCAAGCATGCCCTGCTGCAGGTGGCTGCGGTCTTCCTTCGCCGCGGGGACGACGACCGTCTGCATCGTGACCGGACCCTGAGCCTGCACGTTCGCCCCTTCGAAGGTTCCCTGCTCGACCCGAAATCCCTGGAAGTCAACGGGATCGACCCGTTTCACCCCCTGCGCATCGCCCACCCGGAGGATCAGGCTCTGGGCAAACTGTTCAGCGAGGTCCGGAAGGAAGTGAAACTGAACCAGTGCAAGCGAGCCATACTGGTCGGGCACAACGCGCACTTCGACCTCGGCTTCGTTCACGCGGCGGCCGAGCGCTGCGGTATCCGCCGCAACCCCTTCCATCCGTTCAGCAGCCTGGACACCGTATCCTTCGCGGCACTGGCCTACGGGCAGACGGTTCTGGCGAGAGCATCGGAAGCTGCGGGGTTCACATGGGACAGCGCGGCCGCGCACAGCGCGGCCTACGATGCCGAAATGACGGCGGAAATCTTCTGCCAGGTAGCCAATCGCTGGCTGGAAAGCGCCGGCATTCCCGATGCAGCTTCCTGGATCGCCGGACCCGCCTGAGCGCTACGGGTCCGGCGCGTTCAAGGGAAACGGGCGGGCTCAGCCGCCGCGTTTGGCGTGTGCCTCATCCACCATCTTCTTCAGCTCACCGTTCTCAAGCAACTCGAGCGTGATGTCGCAGCCGCCGACCAGTTCCCCGTCGATATAGATCTGCGGAAACGTCGGCCAGTCGGCAAAACGGGGAAGATTCTGGAACACCTCGGCGTCACCGAGCACGTTCACATACGCAAACTCGTGATCACAGCGCTTCAGGGCCTCTGAGGCCCTGCTGGAAAACCCGCACATCGGGAACTGCGGGGTACCCTTCATGAAGATTACCACGGGGTTTTCTTCGACCTGCTGGCGAATTCGATCCATGACGTCCATGGAAGCCTCCTGTCAATCGATTGGCAAAGGGTGGAGCGACGGGTGCCACACCACGGCGAACGGGACGGAAACGCGCAAGGCGGGCGGCCCCTCAGATTCCGGGCGAAGCATCAGACGTTGAACCGAAAATGTACAACGTCCCCTTCGTTCATGACGTATTCCTTGCCTTCCAGGCGCCATTTTCCCGCGTCCTTCGCACCCTGTTCACCCCCATGAGCCACAAAGTCCTCGTAGGCGATGACTTCGGCCCGGATGAAACCCTTTTCGAAATCCGTATGGATCACCCCCGCCGCCTGCGGCGCCGTGGAGCCCTTGCGGACGGTCCAGGCACGCACTTCCTTCGGCCCGGCGGTGAAGAAGGTCTGCAGCTTCAGCAAGCGGTAGGTGGCCCGTACGACGCGATCGAGTCCCGGCTCCGGCAATCCGAGATCGGCGAGGAATTCCTCGCGCTCGGCATCTTCCAACTGGGCGATCTCCGCCTCGAGTGAAGCACACACCGCGACGACTTCCGCACCCTCCTGAACGGCATGCGCCTGCACCATAGCCAGCAACGCATTGTCCTCGAACCCGTCGTCGGCCACGTTGGCGATGTAGATCAGTGGCTTGGCGGTCAAGAGGTGCAGATCGTAAAGCAGGGCGAGCGATTCCGGCGCCAGGGCCTGCGCGCGTACCGGCGTCCCCTGGTCCAGACCCGCGGCGACCCGCTCCGCGATTTCCAGTCGTGCGCGCGCATCCTTGTCCTGCGACTTCGCGGCACGGGTGAAGCGGGTGATCGCGCGGGTCACGGTGTCCAGGTCGGCCAACGCCAGTTCAGTACCGATGGTTTCGATATCGGACAGCGGGTCCACGCGGCCCGAAACGTGAACAACGTCATCGTCCTCGAAACAGCGCACGACCTGGGCAATCGCATCGGTCTCACGGATGTGCGCGAGAAACTGGTTGCCCAGCCCCTCACCCTGGGCGGCACCGGCTACCAGTCCCGCAATATCCACGAACTCGACGGTCGTCGGCAGAATACGTTGCGGCTTCACGATCCCGGCGAGTACTCCGAGCCTTGGATCGGGCACCTCCACCACACCGACGTTCGGATCGATCGTGCAAAAAGGGTAGTTCTCGGCCGCAATTCCAGCCCGCGTCAGGGCGTTGAAAAGCGTCGACTTGCCCACGTTGGGCAATCCCACGATGCCGCATTTGAGGCTCATGAAGCCTTCTCCCTATCAGGGGTCGCGCGCATATGCAGGTTGCGCACGGCCCGGTCCCATTCGCCGGCCACGAGATCGTCCACCGCGGCCGACGCTGCCTCGATCGCCTCGCGAACCACGGCCTCGTCTTCCCGTGAGGGCCTCTCCAGCACGTAATCGATCACCGCGTCGCGGATTCCCGGATGGCCGATCCCGATACGAAGCCGGGCAAAATCAGAACCAAGGTGGCGGTCGATATCGCGCAGCCCGTTGTGCCCACCATGTCCACCACCCTTCTTCAGTCGGGCCGTGCCCGGCGGTAGATCCAACTCATCGTGCACCACGAGGATTTCCTCCGGCTCGAGGCGATAGAAGGCCGCAAGCTTCTGCACCGCAGACCCGCTCTTGTTCATGAAAGTGAGCGGCTTCAGAAGGAGGCAACTGGCACCCGCTGCCGTGAATCGTGTGATTTCACCCTCGTATTTCGAGTCGGCCCGAAACACGCCGCCGCGCTCGAGCGATAGCTGATCCACAAACCAGAAGCCCGCGTTGTGCCGGGTATGGGCATAACGCGGGCCTGGATTGCCCAGTCCGACGATCAAACGGATCGGCATGATGACACGGTGGAAAACCGAGAACCGATCAGTCCTCGGCAGACTCCCCGGGCGCACCGATCCCGCTCTCTTCGTCTTCCCCGGACTTTTCGCCACGCGGCATCAGCACACCGACGACGGCTTGGTCCTGGCCCTCACCGTGGGTCAGCGCCACCAGCACAACGCCGGTAGGCAGCACCAGGTCCGAAAGGTGCAAGGAGTCGCCCACGCCGAGGTTAAACAAATCCACTTCGATCGCCTCAGGCAGGTCGCCCGGCAGACATTCGACCTCCACTTCATTCATCTGCCGGTTGATCATGCCACCGCCGGTCTTCACACCCTTGCAGGCCTCCTCGTTCAGGAAGTGCAGGGGCACGTGCACCCGGATCGCCTCGTCGGCGCTGACGCGCAGCAGGTCGACGTGAGTGAGGGTCGGCTTGAACGGATGGCGCTGCACGTCGCGCAGGATCGCACGTTCGGCCTTGCCATCCAGGTTGACCGTCAACACGTGGGAATAGAAAGCATCATTGCGCAGGCTCAGCATGATGGCATTGTGATCCAGCGTAATAGCCACCGGATCCTGGTGCCCTCCGTAAAGAATAGCGGGCAGCTTCCCGGCCCGGCGCAGGCGGCGGCTCGCACTCGATCCCTGCTCCAGACGCGTTTCGGCTTCAACAACGAAATCGGTACTCATGGTGTACATCTCCCAAAATGAATGCGCCTCACCCGCGACCAGATGAGGCGCTACAGTCGAATCCGGTAGCGTGGACTCGGGGAGTCCTGCACCAACGAACCCATGCCAGGGTCAGTCCACGAAAAGCGAACTGACCGATTCCTCCGTATTGATCCTGCGGATGGTTTCCGCGAGCATCTCCGCCACGGACAGTTGGCGGATGCGGCTGCAGGCCTGAGCGTTGGGCTGCAGCATCAGCGTGTCGGTCACCACCAGCTCATCAAGAGCGGAACTCTCTATGTTAGCAACTGCTGGCCCGGAAAGCACGGCATGCGTTGCATACGCCAGCACCCTGGAGGCACCATGTTCCTTCAGGGCCTTGGCCGCCTGACACAGGGTGCCCGCGGTATCCACCATGTCGTCGATGATCACGCAGCAACGGCCCTCGACGTCACCGATGATATGCATCACCTGAGCCTCGTTGGCCCGCGGCCTGCGCTTGTCGATGATCGCCAGGTCGGCATCATCCAGCCGTTTTGCAATGGCCCGAGCCCGCACCACGCCCCCGACATCGGGGGAAACCACCGTAAGATCGCGTGGCTCCCGACGCCAGACATCGCCCAGCAACACGGGTGAAGCATAGACATTGTCCACGGGCAGGTTGAAGAATCCCTGAACCTGATCAGCATGAACGTCGATCGTGAGCACCCGATCCGCGCCCACGGCCTCGATCATGTTGGCCACCACCTTCGCCGAAATCGGAACCCTTGCGGATCGCACCCGGCGATCCTGCCGAGCGTATCCGAAGTAGGGAATCACGGTGGTGATGCGGCCGGCCGACGCCCGACGCAGGGCATCCACCATGATCAACAACTCCATGATGTTGTCATTGGTGGGCTGGCCGGTGGGCTGGATGATGAACACATCCCGGCCGCGAACGTTCTCGAGAATCTCGACCTGGACCTCGCCGTCGCTGAACCGACCCACGGTGGCTTTGCCCATGCGTAGACCGAGATGGTCCACGACCTTGTGCGCGAGTTGCGGGTTGGCATTCCCCGCAAAGATCATCATTCGGCTGGAATCGCCCACATCTTGCCCCCGGGTGAACGGATCGTTTGGCTTCGGCGCTCCGGGAGAGAATGCACCCCGACCGGCACCGCGGGAACGCCCCCGGCACGCCCTGGAGAGGCTGTTCAC
>SLNI01000007.1 GCA_007133115.1 Thioalkalivibrio sp.
ACGAACAGGTCCGAGTTCCGGGTCAGGCGGAACTGGTAGCAGCCGGTCACCTTCATGCCCTGAAAAAGCTCGTCCACGTGCGCGTGCAGGATCGACGACAGGAACACGAATTCGTTGGGGCTGGTCGCCACCTCCTTCGGCAGCCGAACGACCCGCGGCAATGAACGCGGGGCCTGTACCACCGCTCGGCGGGATTCCCGCCCGAACGCATCCTTGCCCTTCAGCGTCACGATGAAGTTCAGGCTCTTGTTCAGGATGCGGGGGAAGGGGTGCGCCGGGTCCAGGCCGATAGGGCTCAATACCGGTTGCAGCTGCTCCTGGAAGTAATTTTTCACCCAGGTCTGCTGTGCGTCGTTCCAGTGGGTGCGCCGGATGAAGTGAACATCTTGCTTGGCCAGCGCCGGAATCAGAACCTCGGTCAGGGTGCGGTATTGCTCGGTGACCAGCGCGTGCGCGCCGTTGCTGATCTTGGCCAGCTGCTCCTGAGCCGACAGCCCGTCCGGTCCGGGTGTCTGAACATTCAATGCGACCTGTTGCCGGAGCGAGCCCACCCGAACCTCGAAGAACTCGTCGAGGTTGGTCGACGAGATGCAGAGAAATCGAAGCCGCTCGAGCAGGGGGAAGCTCTCGTCGAGAGCCAGTTCGAGCACGCGCCGATTGAATTCGAGCAGGGAAAGCTCGCGGTTCAGGTAGAGCTCTGGATTGGTGAGGTCGATGTCGTTCATGGCGCGGCTTGGAGGGGGCATCCAGGGAGCCTAAACCACTTCAGGATTCGGGTATAGCGCGGCTTCGTTACAACCCCCACGGGGAACTCCCGTGGCTTGTCAGGCCCGCGCTGTGCATGATGCCCTCAGGCCGCGAACAGGAACTCGATCAGCGCTTTCTGCGCGTGCAGGCGATTCTCGGCTTCGTCCCAGACCACACTCTGCGGTCCCTCGAGCACCTCGGTGGTGACTTCCTCTTCCCGATGTGCCGGCAGGCAGTGCATGAACAATGCATCCGGCCGGGCCAGCGCCATCAGCGGCTCGTCCACGATGAATTTCGAGAAGGCCTGGCGCCGGGCGCTCTTTTCATCCTCCTGACCCATACTCGCCCAGACGTCCGTGACGACGAGGTCCGCATCCCGCACTGCGTCCCGTGGGTCACGCACGAGTTCGAATGCGGAACCCGCGGCTGCGGCAATTGCGGGGTCCGGGTCGTAGCCAGCGGGGCAGGCCGCCACCAGGGTGAAACCCATCTGATGGGCGGCGTGGATGTAGCTGTTGCACATGTTGTTGCCATCACCGATCCAGGCGACCCGCTTGCCGCCAATGTCACCGCGATGTTCCAGGTAGGTCTGCAGATCGGCCAGGATCTGTGCGGGATGTTCGTGATCGGTGAGGCCGTTGATCACGGGTACCGTCGAGTACCGTGCGAAACGCTCGATCTTTTCATGCTCGTAGGTCCGGATCATCACGCCGTCGACCATCCGCGACAGCACCCGGGCGGTATCCTCGATCGGCTCACCACGCCCGAGCTGCGTGTCTCTCGGTGACAAAAACAGCGCGTGGCCACCGAGCTGCAGCATGCCGACCTCGAACGAGACCCGGGTGCGTGTGGAGGATTTTTCGAAAATCATCCCCAGCGTCTTGCCACGCAGCAGGTGGTCGTGGGGAATCCCCGAGCGGGTTTCCCCCTTCAACTCGACCGCGCGGTCGAGAATCCGGCGAACTTCGTTCCCGGTGAGGTCGGAAAAAGATAGAAAATGCTGAAGACTCATGCGGTAACCCTTTGTCTTTCATCGCGCGTCAGGAGCTCCATCGTGATCTCCGAAACGGTGTCCGCGATTTCGGTGGCCTGCCGTTGGTTGATGATGAGCGGAGGCAGCAGACGGATGATCCGTTCCGCCGTGACGTTGATCAGAAGGCCGCGGTCGAGTGCAGTGCGCACCAGTTCGCCAGCGGGCCGATCGAGTTCGACGCCCAGCATCAGGCCCCGCCCCCGGATCTCGAGGACTTCCGGGCGGTGGCCGAGGCGTTCCTGCAACATCCGGAGCAGGTCCGCTCCACGCCGGGCCGCCTCCTCGCAGATCGCTTCCTCCTGCATCACGTCGAGTACCGCGAGCGCGGCGCGGCAGACCAGGGGATTGCCGCCGAAGGTGGTGCCGTGCATCCCGGGAGTGAACAGATCCCGCGCGCGACCGGCCACCAGGCTGGCCCCGATCGGAACGCCATTGCCCAGCCCCTTGGCGAGGCTCAGCACATCCGGGAGGATGCCTTCGTGCTGGAAGGCAAACCACTCCCCGGTGCGCCCGATGCCCGCCTGGATCTCGTCGAGCATGAGGAGCCAGTCGTTCTGGCTGGCGAGCGCACGCAGATCCTGGAGGTAGCCGTCTGGAGGCACGCGGATCCCACCTTCGCCGGTAATGGGTTCGACGAGGATCGCGGCCACCTCGGGATCGTCCCGGTATTCGGCAACCGCCGTCGAATCACCAAACGGCACCCGGAGGAAGCCGGATACCAGCGGCTCGAACCCCTTCTGGATCCGCGGATTTCCGGTGGCGGAAAGCGTCGCAAGGGTGCGGCCGTGAAAGCTGCCCTCCATCACGATGATTTTGGGGTTGACGATGCCGCGCCGATGCCCATGCAGGCGCGCAAGCTTGATCGCGGCTTCGTTGGCTTCGGCCCCGGAATTGCAGAAAAACGCCTGGTCCATACCCGCGAGGGCGCAAAGGCGCCGCGCCAGCTGTTCCTGCAATGGAATGCGGTAGAGGTTGGAGGTGTGGATGAGGGTCTGCGCCTGGTCGGCGATCGCGGCGGCGATCTTGGGATGGGCATGCCCCAACCCACAGACCGCGATGCCGGACAGCGCATCCAGGTAGCGTCGACCCTCGGTATCCCAAAGCCAGGCGCCTTCACCCCGTTCGAACGCGACCGGAAGCCGGTTGTAGGTACTTTGCAGCGCATCACTCATCGCACTCTCCGAATAAAGAAGGCCGGTGGCATCCAATGAAGGCGCACCGGCCCGGGAGCCGTTCCGCCCGGTGCAAACCGGGGGGTACAGATGCTCGAATTGTCGACCTATTTCATCTGACTGGCAACGAAGTCCCAGTTCACCACGTTCCAGAAACCCTCGAGGTATTTCGGGCGCAGGTTGCGGTAGTCGATGTAATAGGCATGCTCCCAGACATCCACGGTCAGCAGCGGCGTCTTGCCGTCGCGGATGGGGTTGGCGGCATTCGAGGTATTGACGATTTCCACGGAACCGTCGGCGTTCTGCACCAGCCAGGTCCAGGCGGAACCGAAGTTGTTTACCGCCATGTCCGTGAACTTTTCCTTGAAGGCCCCGAAGGACCCGAAGGCAGCACTGATGGCGTCGGCGACCTTGCCGACCGGCTCGCCACCGCCATTGGGGCTCATGCAATTGAAGTAGAACGTGTGGTTCCAGACCTGGGCGCCATTGTTGAAGATGCCGCCGGCCGGGGCGTTGCGGATGATGTCTTCCAGCGAGGCACTCTCGAACTCACTACCGGGCAGGAGACCGTTGAGCTTGGTCACGTAGGTGGCGTGGTGCTTGTCGTGGTGAAACTCCAGGGTCTCCGCCGAGATATGCGGTTCCAGCGCATTCTTCTCATACGGCAGTGCGGGCAGTTCGTAAGCCATGCAGGATCTCCTTGTGTATGGACTGCGCAGATCACGCAGATATCTAGAGGACGTCGAAAGATAGACATACGTTCCGCAGGATGCAATTCCCGACGCGAGTAGTCGGCTTTGAAACCCGCCCGACGGAGCAGCTTCGATGCCGTATCATGGGCATACCTTGAACTGCACGGCTTTCGGAGAATCGATTCCTTGTTGCCGCGATTCGCGCTGAAGGTACTGTTGCCGGGCCGCGATGTTCGGTGGCAGAGGTCCATCCGGTGAGTACGCCTCCCCGACTGGTTGCGCCGCCGTCCTCCGGGAGTGCCGGTCTGGCCCGGTGGGGTCGCTGGGTCGGGCCGGCAGTGTTCGCGGTTTTTCTGCTGTGGCCGCCGACCGGAAGCTTCGATTCCGATGCCTGGGTGGTCCTCGGCCTCACCCTGTTCATGGCCATCTGGTGGATCACGGAAGCGGTCCCGATCCCGGTCACCGCGGCCTTGCCGGTTGCGTTGCTCCCCGTCCTCGGTGTGGTGCCCATCGCCGAGGCGACCGCACCGTACGCGAATCCCTTGATCTTCCTGTTCGTCGGTGGATTCGCTGTCGCGTTGGCGGTGCAGCGCTGGAACCTGCACCGGCGCCTGGCGCTGGCGATTCTGGATTTCTCGGGTAATCGTCTGGATCGTCTGGTGGGGGGCTTCATGCTGGCTACCGCCGGGCTCAGCATGTGGGTCAGCAACACCGCTACGGCCGCACTCATGCTGCCCATTGCGCTCTCGGTGCTGGGCGTGGTCGAAGCCGATCCGGAGGCACGCAAGGCCGGTTCGCGCCCGGCCATCGCACTTCTGCTCGGGATCGCCTTCGCGGCCAATATTGGCGGAATGGCGACGCTGATCGGTTCGCCCCCCAATGCGCTTACGGCCGCATTCCTCAACGAACGCTACGGGCTGGAAATCGGTTTCGTGCAATGGCTCATGATGGGCCTGCCGATCGCAGGTCTGTTGCTGGCATTTACCTGGTGGTCGCTGACCCACTGGGTGTTCCCGGTACATCGAATCGGCCTCACGGGCCTTGGAGACATGATTGCGCAACAGCGCGTGGAACTGGGCGGCTGGTCTTCCGCGGAACGCAGGGTGGCGATCATCTTCGGTGCGGTCGCCATGGCCTGGTTGTTGCGTCCGCTGCTCAATCACTCGCTGCCGCTGAACCTGACCGATGCGGGGATCGCCGTACTGGGGGCCGTGGTGCTGTTTCTTCTTCCGTCAGGCCACCCCGAGCAGCGTTTTCTGCTCGCATGGGAGAACACGCGCGACCTTCCCTGGGGTGTGTTGATCCTGGTTGGAGGGGGCTTGAGCCTGGGGGCCGCGATCGAAAGCAGCGGGCTCGCCGGCCTGATCGCCGAGAGTCTGCAGGACGCGGTGCAGATGCCCTTCTGGATTCTGATCTTCGGGGTCATTCTGCTGACCATGAGCCTCAGCCACGTGACCAGCAATACGGCCACGGCCGCCACCCTGCTGCCCCTGGTGGCGGCCTTGGCCGTGCAGACGTCCACCGCGCCGCTCGTCCTGACGGTGCCGGTCGCGCTCGCGGCATCTGCAGCCTTCATGCTTCCCGTGGCGACCCCGCCAAACGCCATCGTGTTCGGCAGCGACCGTCTGACGGTACTGAACATGGTCCGTGGTGGCGCTTTACCCACCGTTGCTTCCATAGTGTTGCTGGTTCTGGTGGCTCAGTTCTGGGTGGGACGCGTGCTCGGGTCGGGCTGAGGGTACCCGGCGGAGGGGCAAGTGAGACGTTTCCTGAATGACCTTTTGTGGCTATTGCCGGTCCCGCTGGCATTGATCGTTTTTCACCAATTCGCGCTCGATGCGTCCGATGCGGTGCTGGGTGTGATCGTTGTGGTTCTGGCGCTGGTGATGGCCTCGGGACTCTGGCTGCGGGCGTTGGTACGTCGCCGGCTCTTCCTGGCGGGAGCTCTGTGCCCGAAGAGTTTCTGGCACCGGCGATTGCGTGGCGGCGTCGGCCTGGCGGCCGCGGCCCTGATTCTTGCAGTGCCGCTGGCGGTGATCCTGCTGGTCTCGACAGCCCGCCCCTCCAGTGCGTACTTTCTGTTCGCGCTGGTGGTCAATGTCCCGGTGCTCGTGGCGCTTTGGCAGATGGG